>JAAUTF010000767.1 GCA_012031775.1 Candidatus Altimarinota bacterium
CGGCGCCTTTCGGAGCTCCAACTGCGTCGGCGCTATCACATCTACGTATTGGCCGTACACCGCCAGGGCGTCAACCTGAAGAGCGGTCTGGAGACCGTCGATCTGGAGGTGGGCGATCTGATCATGCCTGGAAGGCCCCCCGAGGGGGTGCGGCAGATCATGGATTCGGGCGATCTCGTCAATCTGACGGCGCCCGAATACAAGCCCATGCGCCGGGAAAAGGCGTGGATCGCGGCCAGTGCCGTCCTGTCGGTGGTGGTTCTTGCGTCGCTGAACCTGATGCCGATCGTCTCGATCATCGGCGGCGACGATGCGATCCGTCTCCTTCCTTATCTTGACCTGGCTGTGATCCGGAACAACCCGAAGATTTTTATGGGCTACTCCGACACCACGATCGCACACTTGGCCTGTTTCAAGGCCGGGCTGGTCTCGTTCTACGGCCCAGCGATCATGGCCGGCTTCGCCGAGAACGGCGGCATCTTCCCCTACGTGCAGGAGTCCGTTCAGCGCACGCTTTTCAGCACTGCGCCGATCGGCGAGATCGCGCCCAACCACGAGGGCTGGGCGGTGGAATTTCTCGACTGGGGTAATGCGACCTTGCAGAATCGGCGGCGTCGCCTTGAACCTGCCACCAGCTGGCGCTGGCTGCAAGGCACAGGCACCGTGCGCGGCCGCTCATCGGCGGCTGCCTCGAAGTGCTCGACTGGCTGCGCGGCACGTCATTCTGGCCCGATAGTTTGCAATGGCAGGGTGCCATCCTCTTTCTGGAAACATCTGAGGAAGCGCCGCCACCACAGGCGGTGCAGCGCTTCTTGCGCACGCTCGCGGCAGTCGGCGTGCTATCGCAGCTTGGCGCAGTCCTCTTCGGGCGACCCGGCGGCAACATTCCCGTCGAGCAACATAATGCTTACGACGACGTGATACGTCACGTTATTAACGAAGAGTACGCCATGCCACAGCTGCCGATTGTCACCAACATGGACTTCGGCCACACCGACCCGATGTTCGTGCTGCCCTACGGCATCGACGCCAAACTCGACTGCGACGCCCAGCGCTTCAGCATCGTCGAAGCGGCGGTCAGCGCCCGCGTTTGAAACGCAGAGCGCGCAGAGCTTCTTTTTGAACCGCCGAGGGCGCCGAGGGCGCAAAGGTTATGCTTGCTCTGTGCCAGCGCAGCATGCTGCGCAGCTACGGGATGCGGTTCTCCGGTTCTCCGCTCTGTGGTCTGGGTTCTCAGGTTCTCAGGTTCTCTACCAGTCGGTTAGTAAAGGAGGCAACTGAATGCCGATCGTTCGCATCGATATGCTCAGCGGGCGCACGTCCGAACAGAAATCCGAATTGATCCGCCGCGTTACGGCTGCCGTGGTCGAATCGCTGGCTGTCAAGCCCGAACAAGTGCGCGTGCTGCTCTATGAACTTCCACCAGAGCACTGGGCCGTCGGCGGCGAGACGATGGAGGAGCGCAAACAAAGCTGAGCCGCAGTCATCTATTTTTATTAGCTGCCGCTATACTGTTGAAACAGCAGACCTCAAACGATATTTGCAGCTCACTGTGTCGCCGGAGGCAAACATGCGTCGCCAGTTCACGCTTATCGTGCTTATTGGAATGCTCGCCGCCTGCGGCGCTTCCCCGCGCGATGTTACTTTCGATGGCGCGACATCGGGCTATGTGGTGCTGAAGGATGTGCGGCTCGAAGAGGCGATCAACGTCGCTGAAGAGGGTGTGGCGATTTTTGTGCGTATCACCAGTACTGCCAGCAATAGCGGCACCGGCGCGACGGTGCGCTACCCCGAGGACAACATCGTGCTTGCGCTGACGCCCAGCGATGTGTACACCATGTCGCCGCTGCTGCAAATTCCCAACCGCGCCGATGTCGTCGTCGAGGTGAGCGCTATCGCCGTGCCAAAGGCGATCACGCTTGAAGCGCTTAATCTGCTGGAGTTCGCTTTCGGCGAGATCGTCGCCAGCGTGATTCCTGGCGGGCGCATCGGCCTTGCCGTCGCTTACCTGCTCGACCGCGCTACCGACGAGACGAAGAACAGTATTGCCGAAGGGCGCTTACTGGCCTATCTCAAAACAACCGCCCCGGATCTCGCCAGTAACGCTGGTTTCAGCTCTGACCAGATGAGCGTTAGCTGCAAGACGATCGGCGCGCCGCAGACGGATGTGATTGTCCTTCAGCCGCCTTTTGCTGAGGCAGCGCCCGCCGTCGGTACCGAGCTGCCCTTTTTTATGACGCGCCCGGTGTTCGAGGCCGATCTAGCCGGGAAAAACGAGTGGGAGCTGGATCTAATGCGCAACGAGATCTATGCGCGCTACGGGCGACGCTTCCAGCGACCCGAACTGCAGGCCCACTTCGATCAGCAAGCCTGGTACGAGCCGCGCTACAGCCCGGAGGAATTTCCCGTCTCGCTGCTCTCCTCAGTGCAGTGCCGTAATGCGGGCTTCATATTGCAGTACCAGGGCAAAGGTTCTGGCATCGGATGCTAGTATGATGACAGATTGTTCTTGCCGCAGTAAGATGCCTTTCCCGCTATACTGCCAGGCGCTAGCAAACGGCGACGCACTGGCGATCTTCAGCGGGCCGCACGCCTCTATTTCGCCGACCCACCACGACAAAGACGAAAGCGTACCGACCTGGAATTACATCGCCGTTCATGCCTACGGTGCGGCGCGCACCCTGGCAAGCGATACCGACGAAGCGGCGGTGACGTTCGCACTGCAAGCACTGATCGCCACCTACGAGGCCAGCTACCAGACGCAATGGGACAGCCTGAGCGAGTGCTATCGTGAGGGTATGCTGCGCGGCATTGTCAGCTTCGAGCTGCGCGTCACCCAGCTTGAGGGCAAGTACAAGCTCAGCCAGAACCGAAGCCACGGCGAGCAGCAACGCATCGGCGAGGCCTTGAACGCCAGCGACGACTCGGCAGCCCGCGCGATCAGCCATGCAATGCGGTGTTCTTGATCAACCGCAGAGAGCGCAAAGTTTGTTTTTTGCTCTGTGCTCTCGGTTCTCAGTTCTCCGGTCCTCAGTTCTCGGTTCTCGGTTCTCGGTTCTCGGTTCTCGGTTCTCGGTTCTCCGGTT
>JAAUTF010000768.1 GCA_012031775.1 Candidatus Altimarinota bacterium
CCTTGTGGCCGCGTCCGCTGTGTTAGTCTGGTTGAGCGCCATGCCTCTGTGGGCTTTGCTAGCCTTGCTGCCGGGCGGCTATCTCGGCCTGCTTCTGCTGCTCGCTCTACGCCCAGCGCGGCAGGCAACGGGTGGCGGCGATGGTGCGTTAGCAGCACTTGTCCAGGTTGCACGACGCCTGCAAAGCAGGCGCAACATTGAGGTCTGGGCCGTGGCGCTGGGCGCAGCCAGGGCTGATAGTAGCGGGCTTGCCGAATTGTTGCGCCTTTACCCATTCGATCGCAGCACAACGCTGTTTATCGCGCTAGAGGCGCTTGATCGTGGGCCGTTAGCCGTGAGCACGGGTTGCGGTGCGCTGCGTGCGTGGGCCTGTGATGATGAGATCGTGAGCATGTTGCGGGCAGATGGAGCGTTGGCAATGGATTTGCGCGTCGACCGCAGCCTTATCGCGCCGTTGTTGCGCGGCGGCTACCGGGCGGCAAGCCTTTTCTGTGTCAGCGCACCAGGTGGCGCGGAGCCAGCGGTGCTCGTGCATAGCTGCGCCGAGTTGCTGAGCGCCGCGATCGAAGCGCTGGATAATGCTCGATGAAAAGTTAGAATGTGTCGCGATTTATTGGCGACTATGCCGCCAATAAATTGCGACACACCAAAATTACACGGGTTCGCGCACGCGGGCGATCAGGAATTTGAGGTAGCGACCTTCGGGGAAGGCGGCGGGCACCGGGTGATCAGTGGGCTGCCCCGCTTCAAGCACGATCTGGGTGCGGCAGCCAACCTGGGCAGCGGCTTCGGCGAGCATAGTGCGAAAGGCCTCTTGGCCCACCTGGCTGGTACAGCTGGCAGTGGCAAGCAAACCACCGGGTTCGACACAGCGCAGCGCAAGCGCGTTGATACGTGTGTAAGCGCGCAGGGCAGCGTGCTGATTGCTCTTGCTGCGGGCGAAGCTCGGCGGATCGAGGATGACAAGCTGAAAGCGGCGGCCCTCTTTAGCGAAGCTATCGAGTACGGCGAAGCAGTCGGCGGTGATAAAATCGTGGCGACGCTCGTCGACGTTATTCAGGCGCAGGTTCACTGTGGCCGCGTCTTCCAGGCCGCGCCCGATGTCGACGCTGACAACGTGGGCTGCATCGCCGCGCAGGGCATACAGCGAGAAAGCGGCGGTGTAGGCGAAGCAGTTTAATACATCGAGACCGGCAGCTATACGTTCGACGGCGGCGCGATTCTCGCGCTGGTCAAGGAAGAGCCCGGTCTTCTGGCCGCGATAGAGATTGGCCTGAAAATACAGCCCGTGCTCCTGGATTACCAGATCTTCAGGCGGGCGCTCGCCCCAGATCAGCTGCAGGCCACCAGCGCGCTCTTCGTCTACTTCATCGTGCTCGGCCAGATCTTCGGCGGCGCGAACACGCGCCACCACCCCCCGCAACTGCGGGTCGCAGCGCCGTAGTGCCCCAGCCAGCGGCTGCACGAGGGTGGCCAGACTCTGCGCGTAAGTCTGAATGATCGCATAGTCGCCGTAGCGGTCGACAACCATGCCGGGCAGCCCGTCGCCCTCGCCGAAGATCCAGCGGTAGGCGTTGGTAGCGGTGGCACGCAGCGTGGCGCGGTTCTCCCATGCATCCCAGACACGGTTTTCGATCCAGGCGTTATCGGGGATCTGTTGGCGGCTGAAGATGCGCACCGCGATCGCACCCTCGCTATCCCACAAACCGATCCCCGACCAGCCACCGCAGCGCACGCGCACCCAGCTACCAGAACGCAGCCCTTCGCCGCCGCTCACCTGATTGCGATAGACCCACGGATGGCCCTGGGCTAACTTCGCCCGTAAAATGGTTGGAACACTGATCTCGGTAAGCATATAATCAAGGAGTCAGAATTCAGAAGGTGAGGGTATAGAGTAATCCTAAACGGTTTGTGAAGAAGTTTGTGTCGTCGTGCGCGGCGTAGCCGCGCAGACGACACAGCTCCTAACACAACCAATTTAGGATTGCTATATGTTTTGTCTAAGAACTACGTGTATTGCTGCACAAGGTTGGACACCCTCATCAAGACGCCATACTTCCCTTTTCCCACAGGGGAGAGGGGCTGGGGGATGAGGGCAAATGGCGTATTCTAACTCCTAACTTCCGACTCCTGACTCCTGAATTCTGACTCCTGACTTCTACCCTAGCGTATTTCCGCTCGGTACTGCGCGCTCTTTACCGAAGGTGGCATCGCCGCTGCGCGGAGCGATAGCCACATTGCGACCAATGCGAACTCCATCGGGGAGCTGGCTGCGCAGACCGATAATCGTCAGGCCGGTATTGAGGCGCTCGGGCGTGCGCTGGTTCGGCGTGTTATCGTCGCCGTCGCCAACCAGGGCACCGCTCCCGATCGTCACGTCCTCGTCGATAATGCAGCGGTCGATCACGCTTTCGGGGCCGATCAGCGCATCGCCGAAGATCACCGAGTCGCGCACGACGGCACCTTCGGCCACCACTACGCCCGGCGAGAGCACCGAGCGCTGAACAGTGCCGAGCACGCGACAGCCGTCGGAGATCAGGCTGTTTCAATGCGCGCCGCAGCGCCGATCTCGACGCCGGGGCGATCGGCGCTGGCGGTGTGGATAACCCACTCGGGGTCGTAGAGATCGAGCGCCGGTGTCTCGGCGAGCAGAGCCAGGTTGGCCTCGTAGTACGATTGAACGGTGCCAACATCGGCCCAGTAACCTTGAAAATTGAAGGCGTAAGCGCGGTACTGCTGCACGATACGCGGTAGCAAATCGCGCCCAAAATCCAGACCAGCCCCGCTGATCATATCGAGCAAAAACTGCTTGCGGAAAACATAGATGCCCATCGAGGCCAGGCTAGTTACGCTGCGGCGCGGCTTCTCTGTAAAGCGGTCGATCTGGCCATCGGCACCCACCGAGACGATACCGTAGCGATGAACTTCGTGTGGGCTCACACCATGGACGGCCATCGTCATATCGGCCTTGCGCTCGGCATGCAGTTCTAGCAGCGGCGTGTAGTCCATTTTGTAGACGTGGTCACCAGCGAGCAGTAACACCGCGTCGACGGCCATTTCCTCGATAAAATCGCGGTTATAACG
>JAAUTF010000769.1 GCA_012031775.1 Candidatus Altimarinota bacterium
GACGAACAGGCCCCGAGCCGGCCAAGAGCACGGCAATGGCACGACACCGGTAGCTGGCGAGCGCTTGCAAGGGCCAGGTCGGCTCACACGACGGCTGCAAGCGACACGGCCCGCTCCAGAGCGCGCGCGTCGCACGACAAGCGCCTCGCGCGAACAGATCGCAGACCTTGTGGCCGCCCTCGGCGACCCGGAACATCCACAGCATGCGGGCGCGGTCGACGCACTAGTGCAGATCGGTGTGCCAGCAGTGCCAGCGCTCAACGCTGCGATGACGCCCGATCAGCCCTGGCTCAGCGCCTACCGCGCGCCGAGGCTGCGGGCGCATCGGCGATGGGCGTGCCACCAACGCATTGATCGGCGCGCTCCAGCACCCGAACAGCAATGTGCGCTGGAGCGCAGTGCGCGCGCTCACCCAGGCGGGCGATATGCGCGCTATGTTGGAATTGCATCGCGTGGCGCAGAACGACCAGGGCCGCACCAGTTGGGGCGAGTCGGTCGCTGGTGCAGCGCAGAGCGCGCTCGATCAGGTGCGCAGCAAAAGTGTGTGGGGCCAGAGCCTCGAGCTGATCAAAACTGCTGTTGTGAGCGTGATGATGCTACTGGCGTTGATCTTCGCTTTTAGCTCGGTCCAAACGCTGCGGCGCGAGCTCGATAGCTTTGGCCAGTCGGCACCAAATCAGGTGTTAGAACCGCTGTTGCTACCGACGCTCACCCCCGCGCCGACGCGTGAGCCACAGCCGACGCTGGAGCCGCTTGCGGTCGAGACCGCTGTTATTACCGGAACTGCGCTCGCCAGCGGCCCCACCGTTGCACCATTGGCCACCGATGATGGCCTGGCGGGAACGATTCTGCAGGCGGCGAACATCCGCCCTGCGCCGAGCACCGATAACGAGCCGATCGGCCAGGTGCAGGCCGGCGAGCCGATCATCTTTTTGGGGCGCACCGCTGATAACCAGTGGTATCGCATCCGCCTCGCCCCCGAGGCCGATGCTCAGTCGCGCATCAACAACCCCGACGGCAGCAATAGCGGTTGGGTGAACCGCGCACTCGTCTCGGAGCCAGACGGCGACGTACCGGTTGAAGAGGCGCAGGGCTCAAGCGTACCACCGTCGCGCCACCTATGACCGGCCGCGCCCAGGGCAATCGCGGCGAGATGCGCGCGCTGCCGCTTGCAGGTGCCGCTCTTGTTCGTCTTGGGCTCGTTGCTGTCGGCTGGTTCGCTGTCGGCTTGCTGATCTTGCTCCTGCTCTCCCAAGTTCCCGTACACCACCAGATCGACATCGGCGCACGCGATGCCGCGTATGTGCAGGGCTTTGGCGAGGCATTCAGGAGGCAGGAGGCAGGAGGCACGAGCACCGCACGCTGGACGCACGAGCGCAGCGCGCTGCTGTTCCCACTAGCTGGTGTTCCAGCGGAGATCACGCTGCGCTTGCGCGGTT
The DNA here is from genome assembly GCA_012031775.1 of Candidatus Altimarinota bacterium. Lineage (GTDB taxonomy): Bacteria > Chloroflexota > Chloroflexia > Chloroflexales > Chloroflexaceae > JAAUTF01. Next base: position 1,440 of record JAAUTF010000769.1, read on the forward strand.
GGCCAGACAGCCCAACACAGCCGCAGGTGACGCTCTGGCTGAATGGTGCGCAGCAGATCGGTGCGTTCACCGCTGCTGAAGTGTGGCAAGAACACCGCGTTGCCATCGATGGCGGCCTGTTGAAGCTCAGCGATTTCTTTATCGAGATCCGAAGTGAGACGCGCGACCTCGGCGATGGCCAGCAGGTTGGCGTGCTGCTCGACCGGTGTGGACTATCGGGTGAGCCCGCCGACGATGCCCGCACTCTCGCAGCTGCTGCTGGCCGGGATGGCTGGGGTACTGCTCTTTTTGCTAGGAGTTCGGATTCAGAATTCTGAATGTAGGAGTTCGACACGAGCAGGGGATAGCGCAACGCGCACGGCACCCGAAACAAAACCTCAGCGCCCTCTGCGGTTCAAACAACAGTCCTTCGTCCTGCGTCGCCTTGGTTGGCTTACCCTAATTGCGCTGGGCTGGTTGCTGCTCTACCGCCTGCAGCCGCCGTTAACGCACTATCCCTGGCGCTCGTATCTGGTGACGGTGAACCTCGCGCTGGTAGGCCTGCTAGCCTTGCGTTACGGCCCAAGGCTCGCGCTGCGCTTTCCGGTGCTGCTGAGTGTGCTACTGCCGACTACGATCGTAGCTGGCTGGCTAGCAGCGATCTTGGTGAGCGCAAGCGGCCATGTTACATTGGCGCGGCCGGGTGTGGAGAACGACTTCCGCGTCTTCGCCACGCGCGAGACTTTGCAGCAAATCTTCAGCGCCGATGGCTTCTACAATCTGGGCTATCCGTGGCTGCTTTGGCTAGCTCGCCCGCTGTTCGACGGCAATGCCTTCCTGGCCGCGCGCCTTGTGGCCGCGCTGAGCGGTGCTGTACTGCTAACGGCAACCTACCTGATCGCACGCAGCCTGCTACCGCCCGCACCCGCGCTAGTGGCGCTGGTAGTTGCCGCGCTCAGCACTATGGTGGCACAGTACGGGCTGTACGTGGGCAGCGACATGCCTTTCGCTGCATGTGTGGCGCTGTGCCTGGCGCTGATGACGTTTGCTATCGATAGAACCAAGAGCCAAGAACCAAGAGCCAGTGGTCAGGCAACCTCAAAGCCTGGAAAGTCACCGGTTCTGAGTTCTCGGTTCGCGCTCATCTTCCTCGCCGGGCTCGCGGGCGGCTGCGCTTTTCTTATACGCCATCTGGGGCTGATCCTGCTGCCCTGGGGCGTGCTTGTGATTGCACTAGCTGCATTATTTCACCACGAAGGACACGAAAAGCAGAAAGACCAAGCTGCTAAGGCTCTGCGGTCGCGTAGCGTAGAGCTCGCGTCTACCTGGCGGAGCACAGCTAGCCGCGCAACGCTTGTATATGCGCTCGGCTTCGTCCTTGCAATGTTGCCGCAACTGATGGTGAACACGGTACAGACGGGCCAGCCGCTCTATAGCCAGCAGGCAAAAAACATCTGGTTCGCCGTCTACGCCGGCACCGACTGGGCGCGCTGGAACGAAGCGCCGAACGACATCGGGTTGGCAGAGATCGTGCTGCGCGATCCGCCGCGCTTTTTTTCCAACTGGTATCGTAATTACGGTGGCCTTTTTCGGCAGCGGCGGCGAAGACACAAGTGAGTTCGCGCGCGCGATTCAGCTGCGCCTGCTTGGCTTCCCCGCCAACTG
>JAAUTF010000055.1 GCA_012031775.1 Candidatus Altimarinota bacterium
CGAAAATCAAGCCCAGGAAAACCAGGCTCCAGGCCGCGGTGGTGACTGCTTCGACCCGCCGCAGCCCGCCGTGGGCGCGGCTCTCCGGCACATAACGCCACGCCAGGCCAATACCGACTATCCCGCTCAAGATCGGCAGCAGCAAAGCCCAACGCCAGCCGAACCAGTCGTCGATTGGGATGGCGAGCAAACCCGCAAGCACCCCCAGCGCCGTACAAAAAGTGTAGATCAGCAGTGCGACTTTTCGCTCATTGCTGGTAAAAGCCAGGCGGATGATGCCGAGCGCCAAAGGAAAAGCCAGAGCGCCGAGCATACCCACGATGCCGCGCGCCGCAATCAGCGAGGGCACGTTCCAGGCCGCCAGCGAAAGCACATTCGCGACTGTTGCGCCAATAGCGCCGATCAACAACATCCGCCGCCGACCGTAGAGGTCGCCGAGCACACCGCCGAGTAGCTGGCAAGCTACAAAAAGCACCACGCCGAAATTACTCAAAAAGCGATATTCGCGCCACGCCGTGCCAAAAGCCGATGCTGGAATATCAAGCCCGATCATCCACAGATGCGGCTCGGCCTGCTGCGCAAATGCCACGCTACAACAGGCGGCCAGAATCCACCAGCGCGTATGCCCGCTGCTTTCGATCGATGCAGCAGATCGGCGGTCGAAGTGCATAAGCTCCGTCTACTGACCAGCGCTGAGCGCATCGTTATCAGGAAAGGATGAGAAACAGCACGCTCGGCAAAATAACCAGCAGGGCGACGGCCCCGATCAGAAAGCGCCGAATACGGTCGCTTACCCCTGGTACGGCAGCAATCGCAGCGATAAGGACTGATGCCACCGCAATGGCGTATAAAGTGTAGAGGCGCATGGGTAAATGGGTATGGCGTGTACACGTTTGTTAGCGGCTGTGCCGCCAGCAAATGCGTATAATCGGCTGTCACAGCAACGCCAGTACAAGGCTCGAGACCTGTGGGAAGTAGTTTGGCCCGAGCGGGATGTTGATCAAAACCAGATTGACAGCAAGATGATCCAAACCACCGCGATAATAACGGTGTAGGGCAACATCAGCGCGATCAGTGTACCGATACCGGCTTTCCGATCGTAGCGTTGTGCGATGGTAAGGATGAAGGGCAGGTAGACCATCAATGGCGTGATTGGGTTGACCGGCGCGTCGCCAATACGGTACGCTGCCAGCACCGACTGCGGCTCGACACCGAGCCGGATGAACAGCGGCACAAAGATCGGCGCGAAGATCGCCCATTTCGGCACCGACCCCGGCATAATAAAGTCGAGCAGTACAATCACAATGGTCATTAAGATCAGCAGTGGCAGCGGGCCGATCGCCAGGTTCTGGAGGATACCTGCTAGATTGACCGCGATCACGGTGGGCAAGTTGGTGTAATTGAAGTAGGCGATAAACTGGCTGATCATCAGGAACATCAGCACCATACCGCCCAGACCGGCGAAGGTTTTGGTGGCAAACTTGATCACATCGCCGCTGCCCTTAACGGTGCCGACGGCAGCACCGAAGGCGATACCCGAGAACAGGAAGAACAGCGTGATGATGAAGAGCAGGCTGTCGATCAGTGGCAGGTTGCCACCAACTTGGCCCTCGGGTCGACGCATTGGGGCACCGGGAATTACGGTCATCAGTACCACCACACCCAACAGACCCAGGAAGGCCCACAGCGCCCACTGCAGCCCTTTGGCTCCAGTTCAGGTGTGATGTCCTGCTGCGCAGCCGCCACCCCTTCCTGGCCCTGCGTGGGATCCCAGGGACCGAGGCGCTTGGCGATAATGCGGTCGGCAACCAATGTCGCCACAATTGCCAGAATAACCGACGATGCAATATTAAAGTACAGGTTGGCGACAATCGAGATTGGTTGGCCGCCGGCCAGCCCGATCGCCTCGTTTGTGATCTCGGTCAGCATCGCATCCGTGGCTACCGGTACCAGGTTGACGGTAAAAATCGCGGCTACGCCAGCAAACGCGGCAGACAAGCCAACCAGCGGGTGCCTGCCGACGCTGGCAAAAGCAGCGGCAGCCAGTGGAATCAAGATAAGATAGCCCGCGTCTGAGGCGAGCGAAGAGAGCACGCCGACGAAGACCATCATAAAAGTCAGCAAGTTGGCGGGGGTAACGGCCACCAGTTTACGGATGAGCGCATTCATCAACCCGGCCTGTTCGGCCACGCCCGCGCCAAGCATGGCCAGAAAGGTCACGCCGATCACCGTGAAGCCAGAAAAGTTTGGCAGAAACGAAGTGAAGAAATGGCGCAGGCCTTCTGTCGTCAACAGGCTGCGAACGGCGAAGGTCTGCTCTTCGACGATAAACTCAGGGATCTCTACCACATCGCCGGTGTAGGGGTTGTAAGGCACGATCGAGCCACCAAGCGCGTCGCGCAAATCGGCTAGTTGTTGGCGAGGCACCTGGGTGACAACTTCGTCGGTAACGCTGACGCCGAACAGAAACAGGATGTGCGACAAGATCATCAAGCCGATGATCAGGTACAAGAACATGAGCACCGGGTGTGGCACCTTATTGCCTACCCGCTCGATCCAGCCAAAGAAACCAGATTGCTGGCTTGGTGTTGCCGGAACCGCCTCTGCTGCCATGGAACCCTCCTTCACGGTCGAGTATGTGCCAGATGGAGGAAAGGAATGCTGCCGTCCGCATTGGCAAGCGCCACACGGCTGGCGATTATATCCTTTCTGATGAAGCGCCCCCTACTTGGTATAGCTGCGCAGGAATTCGGTTATCAGGCGAACGCCAACACCAGTGCCGCCAGAGGCGTTATAGGGTTTAGCTGGGCGCTCGGCAAAGGCGGTGCCTGCAATGTCGAGATGTGCAAATGGGTAATCGCCTACAAAAGCGGCCAGAAACGCCCCGGCGGTGATCGATCCGGCCGGGCGACCGCCGATATTTTTCAGGTCGGCGATCTCACTTTTGATCATCTCATGGTATTCCTCCCAAAGCGGCAGCTGCCACACGCGCTCGGCGCTCGCTTCGCCGGCCTGGCTGAGTTTATCGGCTAGCTCCTGGTTTGTGCTCATCAACCCGATGGCGTGCGAGCCTAGCGCGATGATAATCGCCCCGGTGAGGGTGGAGAGCTCGACGATCGCCGCTGGTTTGTACTGCTGTGCATAGTGCAGGCGTCCGCCAGCACGATCCGGCCCTCGGCGTCGGTGTTGAGTATCTCGACGGTCTTGCCGCTCAGCGTGGTGATCACGTCGTCGGGGCGAAAGGCGGTCGCGCTCGGCATGTTTTCCGCTGAGGCGATCAGGCTCACAACGTGCAGCGGCAGCTGTAGCTCGGCAAGTGCTTGCATTGCACCAAACACCGCAGCGGCACCGCCCATATCCGATTTCATTGTCATCATCGCATCGCCCGGCTTGAGCGAAAGCCCACCGGAGTCGAAGCTCAGCCCTTTGCCCACCAGGCAGATCGTCGGCGTATCCTCCGCCGGCGCGCCATACTCCATCACGATGAAGCGCGGTTCGTTGGCCGAACCCTGGCCCACTGCGATAATGCCGCCGAAGCCCTGCGCGAGCAGTTGGGCTTTGTCGAGCACGGTTACGTGCAGGCCAAGGCGCTGACCAAGCGTTACCGCTTCGTCGGCCATGGCTACCGGTGTCAGCACCGCGCCAGGGGCGTTCACCAGGTCGCGCGCGAAGCTCACGCCGCGGGCGATGATTACGCCGACGCCGACACCAGTACGCATCGCCTCCTCATCGTTTTGTACCAGCACCTTTACCGCCTCAACGTTAAAAGTCTGCTCATCGCTCAAGTCGGTCTTAAAGCGTAGATAACGGTAAGTGCCTAGTTCGAGCCCCTCGGCGAGTGCCTGCGCGGCAGCTTCGGCGTTAAGTGCCAGCGCGCCGTTGATACCAAGGGTAAAGGCACTCACCAACAGCGTGCGCGCTTGCTGCACGGCGATAGCGCCGGCGCGACGCAGTCCCTCGGCGTTAAGTTTGTCGCGTTGGCCAAGCCCCAGCAGCAGCACGCGGCGCGGGGCCGCCTTCCCGACGCGGGTAGAGCAGTAGCGTTTGCTTTGCTCGCCCGCGAAAGTCGTTTGCTTCGAGCAGCCCCGCGACCGCTTCCGGCAAGGCATCGCCCTCGCAGCTCATCAATACCGCCAGATCAGCCGCTTCACGCAGCACATCGCCGCTTGTTACTGTAATGTCCACCGCGTCACCCCTTTGTATTCACCACAGAGCGCCGCCCTTTTTGCCACGAAGAGCACGAAGGGCACAAAGCCGATCCATTTTCCATCTCACGTCATCCCAGCCGGTCGACCGCCGTTCCGGTCGCGGCCTCCGAAGCATCGCCGTTGTGTTGAGTAAAATTGCCGTGAGTCCCGCTCCAGAGTTCGGCCAGTTTGAGGCAGAGCTCCGTCGCCCGCGCCATGTCTTGCACGCTGATCCACTCCAGCGGGCCGTGGATGTTTTGCATGCCAGTGAAGAGGTTCGGCGTCGGCACGCCAAGTTCGGTGAGCCGCGAGCCATCGGTGCCGCCACGGGTTGGCGTCGATGTTGGCTCGATCCCGATCAGGCGGGCAGCCGCGCGAGCCAGTTCCACCGGTCGCATGTCGTCCTCAAGCCAGTAGCGCATATTGCGGTACTGCGGTGTGATCGTACATTCGATCTGGGCGCGCGGCGCGGCAGCCTGGATCGTTGCACAAACCTGTTTGAGCAAGTCGCCGTGGGCCTGCAATCCGTCGCGCTCGAATCGCGCAGGGCGAAATGCAGCTCTGCCGCCGCCGCGCTGCCGCTCATGTGGTAGAGAAAAATAAAGCCCCTCACGCCCCGCCGTCGTCTCTGGCGTGAGCCGTGCGTTCGGCAGCGTATCGACGATCTTTGCCGCCAGGTGTAGTGCGTTCACCAGGTGGTCTTTTGCCTGTCCAGGGTGAACGCTTACGCCGCGCACCTGTACCACGCCCATATCGGCAGAGAACGTCTCGTAGACGATCTCGCCCAGTTCGGCACCGTCGAGCGTGTAGGCGATATCGGCTTTTAGATCAGCAGGCAGCTGCGGATGAACCCCACGCCCGATCTCCTCATCTGGTGTAAAGCAAATGCGCAGCGGTCCGTGCGCGATGGCCGGGTGTGCCAGCAGGTGCTGTACCATCGCCATAACGATCGCCACGCCGGCCTTGTCATCGGCCCCCAACAGTGTTGTGCCGCTCGCCGTCACAATATCGTCGCCCACTTTCTGCGCCAGATAGGGAAATTGTGCGGGCGAAAGCACCAGATCCGGAGCGTCGGGAAACCGAATATCACCGCCATCGTAGTTGTGATACACCAGCGGTTTCACGCCGGTGGCGTTAAAGGCCGGTGCGGTATCGACATGTGCCAGAAACGCGACAGTCGGCACGTTGCTGCTCACTGTAGCCGGGAGCGTCGCCAGCACCGCGCCGTAGTCCGTCAACTGAACATCGTCGACGCCGAGCGCGCGCAGCTCTTCGACCAATACGTTGAGCAGATCGTACTGTTTGTCTGTGCTGGGCGAGGTCGGCGACGCAGCATCGGCCTGTGTGTCGATGCTGCAGTAGCGCACGAGACGCTCTTCTAGCTCGCGGTCGAAGGGCGTGGACATAGATACTCATCCTCCGGATGGATAAAAAAGGGGGTTGGGTGGCGGTTGCCGCGTTGCCGCAATCACCACTTAACCCTTATTTCCTAAGCAGCGCCAGCTCTTCCATATACACAATCGCGGTAGCGATACCTTTATGAAACATCTCGATGCTATAGCTCTCGTTCGGCGCGTGCAGGCCATCGTCGTCGAGGCCGTAGCCCATCATCACCACCGGGATGCCCATCAGCTTGTAAAAGTCGGCGACCACCGGGATGCTACCGCCGCCACGAGTGAAGATCGGCGTGTGGCCCCAGCCGCGCTCGTAGGCGCGCGCTGCCGCCTGCATCTCCGGTAGGTCGAAGGCGATCAACGCCGGCTCGCCCGTCGTCAGCAGGCGCACCTCGACCTGCACAGTCGGCGGTGTGATTGACTCGATGTAGCTTTTGAGCAGTTCAAAAATGTTCTGCGGGTTCTGATTGCCCACCAGGCGTGAGCTGAGCTTTGCGCCAGCCTTGGCCGGGATGATTGTTTTTGGGCCAGGCCCGCTCCAGCCGCTCCATAGGCCGTTGATATCCAGAGTGGGCCGCGCCGAGACACGCTCGCGAACGGTATAATGTGTGTCGCCCCACAGCGCTGGCACACCGGTCGCCTGCTTGAACTGCGCCTCGCTAAGCGGGTTCCTGGCGATCATCGCCCGCTCCTCAGCGGTGAGCGGCGACCACATCGTCGTAGAAGCCCGGCACGGCGATCGTAGCATCGGGCGCGTACAGCTTGCCCAGGATCTCGACGAGTGCAAGCGCCGGGTTGTGTGTCGCACCGCCCCAGAACCCGCTATGCAGATCGTCGGTCGGCCCCTGCACCTCGACCTCAATATAGGTCATGCCGCGCAGGCTGTGCGTGATCGCTGGCTCCTCGATGCGCGCCATCGACGAGTCGCTGATCACACAAACATCGGCCTTCAGCAGGTCGAGGTGCTGCTCGATAAAGGGCCGCAGGTTGGGCGAGGAGACCTCCTCTTCGCCTTCCAGCAGGAACTTCACATTCACCGGTGCGCCGCCATTATTGAGATACGCTTCCAGCGCCTTGACATGGATGAACAGCTGGCCTTTGTCGTCGGTCGCCCCGCGCGCATAGATCCGCCCATGCTTCTCGATCGGCTCGAACGGATCGGTCAGCCAGCCGTCGGCCAGTGTCGCCGGTACAACATCGTAGTGCCCGTAGACAAGCAGCGTGGGGCAGTTGCGGGCCGCCCGAGCCACTCGCCATACACCACGGGTGGCCGGCGGTCTCCATCACGCGTACATTGTCGATGCCGAGACCGTTCATATGTGCGGCAAGCCACTCAGCCATACGCCGTACATCACCGGCGTGGGCCGGATCGCCGCTGAGGCTTGGGATGCGCAGCATCTCGTACAGCTCGCCGACGAAGCGCTCACCGTGGGCACTTGCATACGCGCGAGCGCTCTCACTTGCAGCTGTCATGCGTGAACCTCTCTCGTCTCACTTGATTTGAACCACAGCGCGCACCGAACCGTGTTTTATCTGTCATACCAATGCGCCGATGACTAGGCCGTATACAGATTGCGCCAGCACCGCGTTACCGCGCCTCCTGCGGCAACTTGTTACCTATGATCTGTCACGTCATGTCGCCGAGGCCGCGTTCTTACGCGTCTTAACCACTGCTTCCTGTTCATCGCGCGGTATCTCCCCCGGCACATAATTGGGCAGGCCGCTGGCCGGGATGATCGCCAGCAGCGAGATAGCCGCCAGGATCAAAAACGCCGCACGCAAGGCCCGCAGTCGCGCCTCTTCGTTGATAACGACCGCCTCGTCGATCTCGGCCGGCGTTGCCGTCGTCTGCCCGAGCACCGTGCGCAGCTGATCGTTGCTGACAAAATTAATGTTGTCGAAGTTGATCTCACGTTCGAGCGTTGCAGGCAAATTCGACTGGGCGAAGCTCGTTGTAATGATCAACCCCAGCAAGCCGACCGCTACCACACCGCCGAGCGCGGTGCCAAGTGCAGACGACACATTGTTCACCACGCCGCGCAACGCCCCGACATCGCCGGCAAACTCCTTTGGCGAGGCCGAGACCAGCACATTAAAGAGCAAGGTTAATAATGTGCCTTCGCCAAGGCCGACGATGATCAGGCCGACGATCACCGGTATTGTGCCCCAATCGTTCGACACCGTAAACGCGACCAGCAACAGGCCGAGCGCCACAAGCACAAATGATATCACGCCCAACAAGCGCGGTGTGAGCCGGTCGTAGAGGCGCACCGTCAGGATCGCAGCGGCCGCAATCGCGATCGTATAGGGCAGAATCGCCACTGCTGTAAAGAGTGGTGTGCGATCCTGCACAATCTGAATGTACAGTGGGATGAGAAAGGATACCGCTGGGCCGAGGCGCCTGCCACGAGGAAGGCGAAGACAGCGTTGCGCTCAGCGGGGCTGTCGAGCACCTCAAGTGCGAGCAGCGGCGTCTTCTTGTCGGCGACACGTCTCTGCGACCATGCAAAAAAGCTTTGGCCCAGGACAATGCCGACGGTGACCAGCAGCAATACCGGCGAGAAGCCGAGGATGTTGAAGGGCGCAGCGGCCTTGGCCAGCGTCAAACCCCAGCTGTTGATGTTGTTGAAGCCAAAGAGAAAGAGCGCGATCGCGCCCGCCGAAAGCACCACACCCACGAAGTCGATGTTGATTCCGGGGGTGCGTGCGACCGGCTTGAGGCGAAAGCTCAAGATCAACACGGCGATCGAGACGAAGAACAGCAACCCGAACGAGTAGCGCCAACTCAGGAAAGTGCTCAGCACGCCGGCGATCACAAAGGCCAGGCCACTTGCGATAGCAGAGGCACTAGCTAGCACGCCGAGCGCCTGCTCTTGCTGGCGGCCCTGATAATTCGATGCGATCAATACCACCAAGGTCGGCACCAGCGCCGCAGCGGCAATGCCCGCAATCGCCTGCGCCGTATTCATGGTATTAACATCGGTACTTACTGCCATCATGCCCATTGCGATGCCGTGTGCCAGGGCACCAACCTGAAAAACAAGCCGGGCACCGAGCAGTTTGCCGATCTTTGCTCCCAGCATGACAAAAGCTGCAACAAAGAGCGAATAAACGACGATTGCCGTGCCGATGGCGGTTGCCGGTGCGTTGAGATCGTCAACGATTGGCCCGATAGATACGGGCAGCGCATTGACGTTAAAGCCCATCTGGAGCTGAGCCATCATGATGACGATTAATGGTAGCCACGAGACCGTCGCCTGTGTTTTTGAACCCTGGGTTGCAGTCGCTTGACTAGTCATGTAGGTTTCCAAAAACCAGCTATCGCTGGCCGATTGATGCCTAGCCCATCAATCGGCCAGCGATAGCATCATCTTAGTTCTCGCTGAAGTACTCGTTCAGCTTCGCTTCCTGCTCGGCCGAAAGATTGCTCGCGATCAGCTCGAAGCTCTGCCCTTTCATCGCCTCACTGATGCGGTCGAGCACTGCGTCGGCGCTCATCAAGAACAGCGCAGAGGTGCCGGGCGTTACCTTGGTCTGTACCTCTTTGATAAACTTATCATCAATCCCGATGTCCGCGAAGCTCCCCGAGAGCGCACCAGTGATCGCGCGATCGCCAGGCCAAAGAAGGGTGCAAAGAAGAGCAAGCCGAAGAGCATGCCCCAGAACGCCCCGCTCAAGGCCCCGGCACCGGCCAGATTGTAGAGTTGACGTGTGCGCGGCTGCTTCTTGTCGGCGGGCCACGAAACCGTCGCCGCGTCAACGATGCGGATCAACTGCTGCTTCTGCAGACCTTCCAGCGTGCTCAGTGCCTGCTCGGCACGTCGACGGTTGCAAACTTCAGTACCGTCAGGTTTGCCATAACGCTACTCCTCTAATCGTATCTATCGATACCAGCGACGATCGCTGCTATCTCAATAGTGTTGGGCGCCATAGAAGCAAGATGTGTGGTGCTTTTACGCCGCGTTCACCGCCACTACCAGCACGTCGAGCGCGGCCTTCTCGGCATCGCTCACATTCGTACCGCCCATGCCCATAAAGCCGCCCTCTTTGACTGCGCCCGCGACCTTCTGGGCGGTGGCGATCAGTAGGCCTTGGAAAGCCGTTGCGTCGCTCTTCGTTGCCTTTGCCCTGGCGATTTTCACTGCCTCACTGATCGGGGTGAGCAGAGCCTCCTGCACGGTCGCCTCGTCTGTCTTACGATGCTCCTTGACGAAGTCCTCGATAATACTGTCGGAGACGCCATCGCGGAAAAGCAGATTGACGAGTTCGGTCGGCGCGGCGGTGCTCGAAGCCTCGGCCAGCGCATCGTTCAGCGCGTCGACCTCTTGGCCGCGCCCGCCGCGGCCCGATTTGTCGGCCATAATGATCAGCGTGGCGGCGTTGAGCGGGGCCATTTGCAAGGCATCCCACTCTGCGTCGCTAAATGCTGCACGCACCTTGTCCTGCGCTTCGAGCGGCTTAAAGGCTTCTTTCAGCACGCGCCCGATCGCAGCGTCACGGCGCACCAGGCTGCGCACTTCGCCCTGCAGAGCCTTCGCGAGCCCGTCGGCATCGAGCCCCTGCTGCGTGGCGACGTTCTTGGTTGTGCCTAGCACAATCGGCGCGACGATGCCCATAAAAGGCGCGATGTCGATACCGGCGGCCTTTTTTACGCCGCTCGTAACCGTGTCCAGATTGCTGCCGAATATATGGCTGGCCGCATTGCTGGGCTTGCTGGTCGCACCGGTCAGGGCACCCATCACGTTGCTGAGTACGTTGCTATCCGCACCATCGAGCAGGCCTGCAAGCGTTGCCGCACCGTCGCTGGTCTTTGCGCTACGGGCCATGCCGCCCATCAGCACACTCCCTGCGAGCGTGAGCCCCTGGCGTGTCAGTTCTTCGCTCAGGCCAAATTGTTTGCCGAGACTGCTGAGCATGTCGGGAGTGATCATCGTGCCGAGTGACTGAAGGATCGAGGTCATTACCGTGCTTCTCCTGTTTTGTCTTACGACTGCTTCGCCATATGCGAGAATTGGGCTTTTGCTCGTGCAACAACGACACCAGCAACCCAGAGTACAGCATCGCTTGTTGCGCTCGATGCGAACTTTACCCGTTAGTTTAGCCCATACCGCCTGTTGCCACTGCCAGGCTACGCCGGTACCGCAAGCGCCCGGCGTGACAAAGCCTCCGGGATGCTTTCGCTTGGACGCTGGCCGAAGACAAAGGCGAGCGCCTCGGCGCGTGAGCGCACGCCAAGCTTGCTGTAGATGTTACGCAGGTGAAATTTTACCGTCGAACGGCTTACACAGAGGTGCCCAGCGATCTCGTCGTTCGAGATACCGTGCATCAACAGTTCAAGCACCGCCTGCTCGCGCTCCGAGAGCGCATGGTGGTCAAATGCGCTGTTTTGCTGGTAGCGGTACGCTGCAGCCCGCGGCTCTGGTGTGAGCGTGCGCAGCCCGCAGCTTGCATCGCGGATGGCGCGCACCAGACTCAGCGCTTCCACATCTTTGTAAAGATACCCTAACACACCGAGCTGAAAGGCGCGGTGCAGCAGCAGATCGTCGATCTCGTCGACGAAAAGCAACATTGCAACATCGTGGTGATATTCGCGAAGATGCGCAATAAAACTAAGCTGGTTGCTCTGCGAACCGTCGAGCAGGATGACATCGGGCTGTTGCCGTTCGCACAAGGCCACTGCATCAGCGTTCCGGCTCCCTTCACCGACGACGACAATATCGGGGAAAGCAGAGCAGATCTGCCGGATGCCTGCACGAAAGATGGATCGAACATCCACAGTAACAAGCCGGATAACAGCCATGGTACGCATAACGACCTCTTCTAATATACAGCACAGCATCAGAGAGCGGTCAGATGGCGCGTCTTGGCGCAGTCGAGCTGCGCAATACACACCATGTACCTCTTTCTGAACCTGGCATTCGCCAGTACCACGACGTGGGTTGCCCTCACGCCCAACAGAGATGGCGCAAGCCAACGCTTGCCCATCGCACAAAAGAAGCTGCGATAGCTACAGCGTAACGTAGGCTGCAGAGCAATACCTCACACAAAAAGGAGTATTTTAGTGCAGCGCTAAGTTGCCCCTACACAAGGAATGACGTATACTTAGCTTGATAGAGAACACGTACCCCCTGTGTCCCTGCACTACTTTGTACTCCTTACTATGAGGTGAACTTGCCTGCCGTGTCTGGTGTGAGGCAGTACGCATGACGAGCATCCCATCATTACTGGTGCCGACCAAGCTGACGGTGCCGCAGCTTCGGCCCAACTGGGTGCCCCGCAATCGCCTGCTTGCTCAGCTTGAAGCGCAGCCCACCGCGCGTCTGGCGCTGGTTGTCGCTCCTGCCGGGTTCGGTAAATCGACACTGGTAGCGCAGTGGCTTGCTTTTCGATCTGCAGCTGCGCTCGCTGCTGGCTTGCCTGCCACTCCTTCTGCCTGGCTTACAATCGATGAGCACGATCAAGATGGCCTGCGCTTTCTTAACTATATTGCGGGCGCTATTTGTTGTGGTGCGCCCGATGTGCTGCCGAAAACGCTGCCGCTTCTGGCGCCGCGAGCCGCCGCCGCTCTACGTCATTCTTCAAGCTTTGCTCGTCGATATGAGCGCATTGCCCCATGGCCTGAAACTTGTGCTCGACGATTATCATCTAGTTGATACCGACGCTATTCATCAGGCGGTCGCCTATTTGCTCCGTCACCTGCCGACGCACTGTCAGGTCGTGCTGATCAGCCGCGTCGATCCGCCGCTTCCCCAGGCGCGCCTCCGGGCTGAGCGCGCGCTGATCGAGGTGCGTGCGATGGATCTGCGCTTTAACCTGGAAGAAACATCCGCGCTGGTGTCGCGGCTTCAACCGGTTGCCGATAATGCGCTGGTAACAAGCTTGCACCAGCAGACGGAGGGCTGGGCTATCGCCTTGCAACTGGTTGCTCTCGCCCAAATAAACGGCATCACTGCGGGCAGCGGCTTTGCTGTGGCGTCGCGTCAGATCGCCGAATACCTCGCGGCCGAGGTGTTTGCGCAGCAGCCGCCATCGGTACAGCAACTGTTGCTCACGCTGGCTGTGCCCGAACGCTTCTGTGCAGAACTTGCTGCAGCGCTGTTGGCTGCGCCCGAGCAGCTCTACTCCGCCGAGCACCAGATCGAACAGCTGATGCGCGCCAGTCAGCTCGTGCTACCGCTCGATAGTGAAGGGCGCTGGTATCGTTTCCATCACTTATTCCGCGATCTGCTGCTGCGACGATTGCGCCTGACAGTTGGTGAGGCGGGTATTCGCCAGCTTCAGCTGCGCGCCGCAACTTGGCTGTCAGATGCTGGGCATATCGAAGAGGCGGTGCGCTTGTTTCTGGCCGTCGGCGATGAGGATACCGCCGCAGCTGTCATCGAGCGTCAGATCGTCGGCGCTATGGAGCAGGGAGCGCATAATAGCAGCATGGCCAACTGGATGCGCCTCCTCCCCGATAGTGTTGTCGAGCGCCGCCTCGGCTTGACGCTAATCGCCGCGCGTCTGGCGAGCCTGAGCTTGAATATGACCGCACTACAAAGCCATCTTACACGGCTTGCTATGTTGCTCGATGACGATTATGCTACGTGCCCGCCCCTGCCGTGGCCACGTTTTACCGGCGACCGCGCTGCCCTGGCGGGCACCATGTATTTTTGGCAAGGCGACGCAAGCCGCGCCTTCGTTCAGCTGCAGCGCGCGCTCGAACAGGGCACGGCGGTGTTACCGATGGGCCAGGTCTTTCTCTATCTCGGACTCGCCTATGTAGGTGAAGATAGGTACGCCGAAGGCTGTGCGCAAATGGCGCTCGCCGCGCATCAACCCGATGCATCGATCGATCGTGTCAATGATCACTACCATCGCTACACAAGTCTGTGTGGCATGCATCTGATGGCTGGCAACCTTGATGACCTTGCGCGCGATGCTCGCTTGTTATCCGAGCATGTCACCGCCTCTGGTTTAGGCGCGGCAACCGCAACCTACGCCGACTATTGCCTGGCCCTTGTGGCCTACGAGCGCAACGATCTTCTCAGCGCGACAGCGCATTTTAATGCGCTCATCAAGCTCAAATATCAGGTGAATGCTACCACCTATATCGCTGGCGTCATCGGTATAGCGCTGACGCTAGTGGCCCAGGGGGCCAATGATGAAGCGGCGCATTATATCGCAGAGGCTACGACGTTTGCCAATGAAACGGGCGGGGCCTTTTTGCGCCATCAGGCGCTCGGTAGCGCGCTCCGGCTTGCCCTTGCCCAGGGCGATCTCGCAGCAGCTCTTCAAGCCGCAGCCGCCATTGCGCCAGACATCCACCTCGGCAGTAGCCTCTGGGTCGAGACGCCGCGCCTTAGCCAGGCACGCGCTCTGATCGCCGTCGGCGACGATGCAGCTCTGGCTTCCGCCGAGCTTGTTATCGCCGCCTGCCTTAGCGAGCTTGAAATGCTGCATCATCAGCGGCTTAAGATCGCAACGCTCGCGCTGCGCGCTGTGCTCTACCAGGGCCAGGGTCGGCACATAGATGCGCTGCTTACCCTCGAACAGGCTCTCATCCAGGCCGAGCCACACGGTTTTGTCCGCAGCTTTGTCGACTGTGGGCCAGCGCTACAACCGCTGCTGCACACCCTCGCCGAGCGGCGTGTGCTTGTCGCCTATGTGCAGCGCATTCTAAAGGCGTACTACCCGGTTGATGCCTGGCCAGAGCTGCCGGGGCTTTCACCGCCCTTGCCCGAGATGCTCACCCGCCGTGAACGTGAGATCCTCGCCTTACTCGCCGAACGCTGGTCGAACCAAGAGATCGCCGAACGCCTGGTTGTAACGGTCAACACTGTGCGTAAACATACCAGTACGATCTACGATAAGCTGGGCGTCAGCAGCCGACGCGAAGCAGTTACGACCGCACGCGGGCTTGGCTTACTTCCGTCTATCTGATATTGGCGTGTTTCCTGCTACCCGGTTCAAAAAGAACTACTCATTTCGTGTGATGCGCACCTGTCGCGACATGGATAGGCTTGAGAGTCAAGCGCGACCGCCGTGGGCGATGACTCTGGTAAGGAGGCGGGGTGATGGCAGGTGGAACGCAGGAGTTGCAACAACTCGGCCACGAGGGCGGGGGTTTGTATACAATCGAGGTTCAGGGTGAGGTAGAACGACATTGGGAGCAAGAGTTAAATATGCGCTTAACCTACCGCCAGACAGAGTATGGCACGGTCAGTGTGTTGTCGGGCCAGCTCGCCGACCAATCGGCTATGCTCGGTACGCTTGGCCGACTGGCAATGTGGGGCTATGTGATTCTCCTGGTACGATTCGCCCCTGAAGCTTCTCTACACGATTCATAACGAGTGATACAGGGTCAGTTATGCCAACTACAACTTTAACGGCACTCTATGCGCAGATCGACGGTTTGCACGTTCCCCACGGCCAGCTAGCGCTCTGGTCGCTTGGTCAATCGGGCTTTGCGATCAAGGGTGGCGACACGATTATTTATATCGATCCGTACCTCTCCGACTCGGTGGCGGCGGTGGGCGGCCCAGCACGCCGCTTCCCGCCGCCGCCTTGATGCCGCCACGATCGCTCATCGCCAGTGCAGC
>JAAUTF010000770.1 GCA_012031775.1 Candidatus Altimarinota bacterium
GTCACGCTGATTACCGATGACGCCACAGGAGGGGTGTGACCAGCGAGAACTCCACCTTTGGCACTGAGAATTGTTGGGGCACCAAGTAACGACGACGGAACCGGGTGGCAGCCGGAACGATCCGGCTGCCGCTCCCTCAACTAGGAGGAAGCCTCATGGGAGCGGTCGTGAGTAAAGACGTTAACCGACGCACGGCCTTGATCGACGCCATGCGTGGTTCGCCGATCATGGGGCCCTTGGCGGCACTCGTGCTGGCGAGCATGTTTTTTGCGACGCAGAGCGATAAATTTCTCACCGGCGCGAATCTCTCCTTGATCATTCAACAAGTTATGGTAGTCGGGACGCTGGCGATCGGGCAGACGCTGGTCATTCTGACGGGCGGCATCGATCTTTCCAATGGCATGATTATGGCGCTGTCGTCGGTGTTAGTGACTGGCCTGGCGGTCGAGGCCGGTATGCATCCGGCACTGGCTATTCTGGTCGGGCTGCTGGTCTGCATCGCGATCGGCGGGCTGAACGGCTCGCTGATCACGAGCATCGGCTTACCGCCGTTTATCGTCACGCTCGGCACGTTTAACATCGCCTATGCGCTGGTGCGTATCTACACTACCTCGACGATCACGCAGCTGCCGCCTGAACTGCTGTTTCTGGGCAATACGTTTAACATCGGCACCACCGCCATCACCTATGGTTCGGTGCTTATGGTCATTCTCTACGTGATCACCTGGTATGTGTTGCGCTCCACCCCGGCGGGCCGGGCCGTCTATGCCGTGGGCGACAACCCCGAGGCGGCGCGTCTGGCCGGTATCAACACGAAACGTGTGTTAACCGTTGTCTATATCGTCGCCGCGATCAGCTATGGTATTGCCGGGCTGCTGCTGGTTTCACGCACCGGGGTGGGCGATCCGCAGGCTGGTCAGACGGGCAATCTCGATAGTATCACTGCGGTTGTGCTCGGCGGCACAAGCTTGCTCGGCGGGCGCGGCCAGATAATGGGAACGCTGATCGGTGCGCTGATCGTCGGCGTGTTTCGCAACGGCTTGCAGCTTATGGGTGTCGGCTCGATCTACCAGGTGCTGATCACCGGTATCCTGGTCATTGTGGCAGTTTCCATCGATTATCTCTCGCACCGGGGCAAGTAGCAGCATCAGGAGATGGCTATGACGCAGGCTTCAAGCAGGGTGCTGCTCGAAATGAAGGGCATCGGCAAGTCCTTTCCCGGTGTGAAAGCGCTGCAGGGCGTAAACTTGACGGTGCGTGAAAGCCAGGTGCATGCGCTGTTAGGCGAGAACGGCGCAGGCAAGTCCACGCTGATCAAGATCCTTTCCGGCGCATACCCCAAAGATGAGGGGCAGATCTTTTTCGACGGCAAGCCCGTCGATATTCG
The DNA here is from genome assembly GCA_012031775.1 of Candidatus Altimarinota bacterium. Classification (GTDB taxonomy): domain Bacteria; phylum Chloroflexota; class Chloroflexia; order Chloroflexales; family Chloroflexaceae; genus JAAUTF01. The sequence goes on from JAAUTF010000770.1 coordinate 1,388, forward strand.
CAGCCCGCAGGACGCACAGGCGCTCGGTATTTCGACGATTTATCAAGAGTTTAATCTGGCGCGCAACCTGACGGTCGCCGAAAACATTTTCCTGGGCCATCTCCCGCGCAAGGGTTTGGCCGTCGATTGGAAGCAGGTGAAGCGTCGTGCTCAGGAGATCCTCGATTCGCTCGGTGTTACGTTTGCTGCCGATACGCTGACCGCGACACTCTCGGTGGCGGAGCAGCAGCTGGTGGAGATCGCCAAATCGCTGAACCGCAAGACACGCATTCTGATTATGGACGAGCCATCGGCGGTGCTCGGCGAGAAAGATCTCGAGAAGTTGTTCGACGTTGTGCGCGCGCTGCAAGCACAGGGCATCGGCATCATCTACATTTCACATCGGATGAAGGAGATCTTCGAACTGGCCGACGAGGTAACCGTGCTCAAAGACGGGCGCTACGTCGACACCCGGCTTATCGCCGATGTGACGATGGACGAGTTGGTGAAGTTGATGATCGGGCGCGAGCTGAAGGATGTTTATCCTGCGCGCTCCACACCCCCTGGCAATGTGCTGCTAGAGCTGATGAATGTCGCTCGCACGCAGCTCGTTCACGATATTTCCTTCCAGCTGCGCGCCGGCGAGATCGTGGGTTTTGCTGGCATCACTGGTTCCGGGCGGACTGAGCTCGTCCGCGCGATTTTCGGGGCCGATCCTTACACCGGCGAGATGCGTATCGCTGGTAAGCGCTATAAACCGCGCTCGCCTGCCGACGCGATCAGCCGTGGCATCGCGTTGGTGACCGAAGATCGTAAGGCGCAAGGGCTGTTTCTCAAGCTGAACGTCACGATCAACACGACGATCTCGGGCTTGCGGCAGCTCTCGCGTTATGGCGTGCTTCAGCTGCGTCGTGAACTGAGCTTGGTGCGAAAGTTTATTCAGGATCTGCGCATTAAAACGCCCGGCCCGAACTTCATCGTCGTCAACATGAGCGGCGGCAATCAGCAGAAAGTCATTCTAGCGCGCTGGCTGAGTGTTGGCACCCGCATCTTTATCCTCGACGAACCAACGCGCGGCATTGATGTTGGCAGCAAATCCGAGATCTACCAGATCATGGATGACCTGACCCGTCAGGGTGTGGGTATCATCATGATCTCATCCGAGCTGCCCGAAGTTCTGGGTATGAGCGACCGGATCATGGTGATGCGCGAGGGCACGATCGTCAAAGAGCTGTCGCGCGCCGAGGCCAGCGAAGAGATGATTATGTACTATGCAGTGGGTTCCGAGGTCGCCGCCGATTGAGCGCATAATACAGCAGTAGCAGGTAGGACGGCACCGTTTCAACAGGAAGCGGTGCCGTTTTTATATGGCGGCAGCAAGCGGGCGCTCGCCTGTAGCGGTGGGCAGAGCACTTGATCTTAATTGGCGATAGTGCGACGATCCTCGACCTCGTCGCGCGCGACATAAACGGCGTTTGTTCGGGCGTTAAAGCGCTTGACTCTACCCCTATGGCAACCTATACAATTGTTGCCCAGAAGGTCGTGCAAGGTGCCCGACGTGTATTAGGATGCGCTCGCACTTCTGAGTCCTGAGCCCTGACTTCGGCTATAACACCTGGCAGAAGCGCAGCAGATAGCCGTCGGGATCTTGTACGAGGAACTCGTATTGGCCCTCTTCGTGATCGCCGACGCCATATCCAGCT
>JAAUTF010000771.1 GCA_012031775.1 Candidatus Altimarinota bacterium
CCGTCGCTCCGGCGCGTACCACGCCCGCGCTAGGGCAGACGCTGACCGCCCCCAAGCCACTGGCACCGCTGAATGTACCACCGCCGCGCGACACGCACGATCCATTTGCACCAGCCAATATCGCGCCACCACCACAGCTTACTTTCCCCTCCAGCGATCAGCCGCCCGCTCAGCAGGTGCCTGCGCAGGTGGTACACGAACGCCGTGGCCCGAATTGGGCCGCCATCGTCGGTATCGGCTTGATCGTGCTTGGCCTGCTCGGCGGTGTCGGCGCAGTAGTGCAGAACATCGTCGGCGACCGCGTAGAGCAGATGATCGACGAAGAGGCGATCGAAGCAGACCTGGAGCGCGGGTTTAGCGCCATCGCTGGCGAAGCTATGCTTGCAGCCGAAGAGTACGACTCGGCGATCGAAATCTTCGAGGAGCTGATCGCTGCTGATCTAGCCAACCCCGAGGTCTACACCTTGCTGGGCGACGCTTACCGGCTGCGTGGCGACCGTATTGGCGACGATGATAATGCCGAAGAGGATTACAAGCGCGCGGTGGCCGCCTACGAAGCGGCATTAAACAGCGAACGTAGTGTCGCTGCGCTCGGCGGCATGGGCTGGGCCTACGAAGCGCTTGGCGAGCATGAGGCAGCACTAGACACCTTTGCCGAGGCGCTCGCACTCGACCCAGACGACGCAGGGCTGCACAACGGCAGCGCTTACAGCTACCTCAACTTGCAAAGCTACGCCGAGGCCGAGGCCGCTTTCCGTCAAGCGATCGAACTTGACCCAGCGTACGATAACGCGTATTATGGGCTCGGGCGAACACTTGAAGAACAAGGCCGCGCCGCCGACGCCCGCGCCGCCTATGAAGAGGCACTACGCATCAACCCAGATAATGGTGCTGCCGAGAATGCGCGCGAGCGCCTGGAAGATTAGCAGTGTTGGTGTACGCGCTTGCAGAATAGTGTGCACGCGTACACCAACACATTCTCTGTATTTTAAAGCGGTAGAGAACATTCATGACATCAGATCCGCGGTTGCACATGGTGCTGATCGGGCCGCCGGGTGCAGGCAAGAGCACCATCGCCGATTTGCTCGCACGCCACCTGCCGGTCAAGATTATCGCCACCGGCAAGCTGCTGCGCGCCGAGATCGCTGCCGAAAGCGCTATCGGGCGTCAGATCGAGCCATTGCTCGACCAGGGCCACTTCGCGCCCGACGAGCTTATCGACAGTCTGATGGAGCAATGGATGTACGCCATCCCCGCCGACTACGGCTTCATCCTCGACGGCTACCCGCGCTCTGGCAGCCAGGCGCTGACGCTCAACAAATTGCTGGCAGCGTTCAATCGCCCGTTGGATTTGATCATCTCGCTTGAGCTGAGCGAGCAGGAGGCGGTGCGCCGCCTCAGCGGTCGCCGCATCTGCGAAGGCGGTGGTGAGCCCTTTACACTGCATATCGAAGATGATGGTGCCGTAGCACGCTGTATGCAGCGCGGCGGCACCCTTGCGATGCGCGATGACGACCAGCCCGAGGTTATCCTGGAACGCATGCGTGTCTTCGACAAAGAGACGGAGCCGCTGCTCGACTTCTACGCCGATAGCGGGTTACTGCGCACCGTCGATGCCCACGGTACGCCCGAGGCTGTCGTGCAGCGCGTGTTGGATCTGGCCCAGGGCACAACACCATGAATAATGCAGGCGCACTCTATATCGAAGCGGCTGATCACCACCTTGTTATGGCCGCGCTCGCATCGTTTATGGCGCGCAGTGGTTTTGTGCCGAGCGCGCATGCCCCGTCGGCTATCAGCGGGCGCATCATGATCGCCGAGAAACACCGCCGCCACTTCTTTGTGTTGCCTGCCCACAATGGTTGGGTGACGATCTGGGAAGATCCACGCTATTTCGCCGATCGCGAACTGGCACAAACGCTTGCCCGCGAACTGGGAACACGCGCCGTCTGGATCGAGGTGAGCGGCAACGGCGTCGGCTGGGCGCGCGGCGTGTACCAGCACGATACGACGATCGAAGAGCATTACGAGGCGACAGAGACCATGTTTTATGGCGAATATGGCACCATCCATTTCGCCTACGACGTGGAGCGCGCCCCCGATGACCTGATCGCCGAACTGGGCTTGCCCTATGACGAATTACATTACGAGGCGGTGGTTGCGGGTGAATTGCCAGCAGAGGCAGGCCAGCCAGTCTATCTGGTCTTTGAGCGCGGCTAAGACAATTGCAGATTGCGTCTATCGCCGTTGAATGACCTCGCCAGGCCCGAACGCGCAGAGAACGTCTAAGCTATGGCTTGCCCTTCTGAATGCTGAATGCTGACTCCTGCTTATGCCGTACACCATTCTGATGATCGCCTCAACCAGTTTCTTTTCCGATTACGGCAACCATGTCCGTATCTGGGAAGAGACGAAAGCGCTCCAGAAACGCGGCCATCGGCTGGTGCTGGCGACGTACCACAATGGCGACGATATGCCAGGGATCGATATTCGTCGCTCCTGGGATGTGCCCTGGATCAAGCGCGCTGTTGTCGGCTCCTCGCGCCACAAACTCTATCTCGATCTTGGTCTCGGCTGGCGCGCTTTGCGCACCGCTCTGGCCGAGCGACCGACGCTTATTCACGCCCATACCCACGAGGCCGCCTCGATCGGCGTTGCGCTCAAACACACGCTTAAGCTGCCGCTCGTGCTCGACTATCAGGGCAGTATGACCAGCGAGATGCTCGACCATGGCTTTGTGAAGAAGCATAGCCCGCTGTTTGTGCCGCTGACGCGCCTGGAGCGTTTTATCAATCGTCAGGCCGACGCCGTGATGACCTCGACCCATAACGCCGCTACTTTATTGCTGCGCGACGGTGCGGTCGCGCCAGAGCGCTGCATGCCGTCATCGATAGCGTCAATACCGAGCGCTTCCGGCCCTTCGATGGTTCGCCGCAGTGGCAGCAGCAGCGCCACGAGCTACGCGCACAGCTTGGCATCCCGCCCGAGCCGCGTATCGTCGTCTATATCGGCTTGCTCGCTCCCTATCAGGGCACAAACCGTTCTGCTCGACGCCGCTCGCCTGC
>JAAUTF010000772.1 GCA_012031775.1 Candidatus Altimarinota bacterium
TCGATGAGGCCACGCAGCGCGTTACTTTCGCCAAAGCACAAAACGATGCCGATGTAGCGCGCCTGCAGCAAGAGGTGCGTAACCTGGCCAACGAGCGCGACATCGCCGCGCGCTTGATCGCCCAGTTGCCCGAACTGGCCGCGCAGATGCCCGAAATCCACGAGCTTAAGGTGTTGCAGAGCGGCAACGGCGACGGTGCCTTCGATGCCCTGCCGGCCTTTCTGGCGCGTGTGCTCGCTGTCGCCGAGAGCATGGGCGTGCGGCTGCTGCCCGAGCGCGCGGAGAACGGTCAGGGCTAACGCGTGTGAACCGCAAAATAGTTGTGCTTTGTCTCGGTTTGTTGGCGATGTAGCCGCCCACAAACCGAGACAAACAATAGCTTGTACGGTTTATCATCGGATTGCTCTGGTGTGGTGCCAGGCACCGTGTTACACTACGCGTACCTTAATGCTGCGTCCCCACCGGGACTTATACCCTGTAACCTGTATGATCGGTACGTTTTTCCTACGCTTCTTCGCGCTCGCGCTGCTCGCACTGGGCATGTTTACCACGCCGATTGCGGCCCACGCGCAAGAAGGCAGCTGGCGTCAGCGCTCGACGGATTATTTCGATATTCTCTATCAGGACGGCAGCGAGGCCGATGTGGAGAATTACGTTGGTTTTGTCGACGTTATCTACGACGACATGGAACGCATCTTCGGCTTTGCTACAGCAACGCCGCTGACGCTGCGGCTCTACCCGACGAGCGAAAGCTACTTTGCCGTCAACCCGCTGGCGCGGAATGTGCCGGGCGTGGTGGCGCATGCCGATTTTCGCCGCCGCGAGCTGGTGGTTATCCTCGAGCGCACGCGCGTGCAGAGCGAGGAGGAGATCCGCAATAACGTACGCCACGAGCTGACGCATATCATCGCCGCCGATCTGAGCGGTAATCGGCTTAACACCGGCTTTCAAGAAGGCATTGCGCAGTATGTCGAGCTGCCCTCGCGCGAGCTTGAGGCGCGTATTATCGCGTTGCGCCTGACGCGTGATCAGGGCCGTCTGCTGCCGTGGAGCGCCTTCGACGATCGTGATCAAGTCTATGGTGATCCGACCGTTGGGTATCCACAATCGCTCTCGGTAGTAGCCTTTCTGGTCGAGCGCGATGGCTTTGCGAAGTTTCGCGCGTTTCTCGACGTGAGCGAGCGCAGCAGTGGTTACCGCTCGGCGCTCGAGCGGGCCTACGGCGTGAGCGCGAGCGATCTTGAGGCAGAGTGGGCCGACTGGCTGCCGAGTTATATCGATGGCGGCTATAAACGCAATGCACTGGCGACCTACGATCTGAGCTATGCTGAGAGTCTGTTGGCCCAGGGCAATTACGCGGCTGCGCAGAGCGAGTTACAACAGGCGGCGGAGTGGCTGCAGCAGAATGCCGCAACCCAGCCGCCGGAGCTTGTGGCACGGGCGCAGCAGTTGCTCGATCAGAGCGATGATGGTGTGCAGGCCGAACGTCTGGCCGATGCGGCGCGCACTGCGATCGAGCAGGCCGAGTACGAGCAGGCCCAGCAGATTATCGCCCAGGCCCGTGCGCTCTACGCGCTCCTCGGCGACACGCGCCAAGACGCCACGCTCGACGCCTATACGGAGCGTATTGTGCGCGTGCAGAGCGCAAGCAACGAGCTGCTGCGCGCCGATAATCTTGCGCGTACCTTTCGTTACCCCCAGGCGCGCGCCGCCGCCGACAGCGCCGCCGTGGAGTTTGCCGCGCTCGGCGACGCGGTACGGCTCGAAAATGCATTGGCGATTCGTAATGCTATGGATCTGCGCCAGCGCCTCGCCGGGGCTGCGTTGGTGGCTCTGGGCCTGCTTGGCGTAACAGCTTCGCTCTTTGGGCGTTGGCTGCGGCCCGCGCGCGAAGCGTGGTAGGAAAAAAGCCGATGACCCGTCGGTGGGCTACGCCGCCGACGGGTCATCGGCTTTTTACACCCGTACGAGATCCGCCGGCACAGGAAAGCCAGCGCAGAGCTCGCGCACCTGATCGGCGATCTGCACTTGAAGCGCCTTATCCTCAATGCTTGCCAACACCTGCGCGATCCAGCCCGCGATCTGCTGCATCTCGGGCTCTTTCATACCGCGTGTGGTGACGGCAGGGGTGCCGATGCGGATGCCGCTCGTGCGCACTGGCGGCTGCGGGTCGTCGGGGATGGCGTTTTTGTTGACCGTGATACCGGCACGGTCGAGCGCTTTCTGGGCCTGCGCACCGGTGATGTTGAAGCCAGTCAGATCGGCCAGCATCAGGTGATTCTCGGTGCCGCCGCTGATCAATGTCACGCCACGCTCGCTGAGGCCTGTGGCCAGCGCCTTCGCGTTGCGCCGGATCTGCGCGGCGTACGCTTTAAACTCGGGGCGCAGCGCTTCGCCAAATGCCACTGCTTTAGCGGCGATCACGTGCATCAACGGGCCGCCTTGCGTCCCGGGGAACACACTGCTGTTCAGTGCCTTGATATGCTCTTCGTCGGTCAGAATCATGCCGCCACGCGGGCCGCGTAGCGTCTTGTGGGTCGTTGTCGTCACCACGTGGGCGTGACCAACCGGTGTAGGGTGCTCACCGGCAGCGACTAACCCAGCGATATGGGCGATATCGGCCATCAGCAGCGCGCCGACTTCGTCGGCGATCTGGCGCATGCGGGCAAAATCGATGATACGCGGGTAAGCGCTGGCCCCCGACGTGATCAGCTTCGGGCGCACCGCTTTCGCCTTCTCCAGCAAATCGTCGTAGTCGATCTGGCCGCTGGCCATGTCCACGCCGTAGAAGCTGATGTTATACCACTTGCCGCTAAAGTTCACCGGGCTCCCGTGCGTCAGATGGCCACCGTGATCGAGCCGCATGCCGAGGATGGTATCGCCGGGCTGCAGAAGTGCGGTGAAAACGGCGATGTTAGCCTGCGCGCCGCTGTGCGGCTGCACATTGGCCGCCTGCGCGCCGAAGAGCTCTCGTGCCCGATCGATCGCCAGTTGCTCCACCACATCGACGAATTCGCAGCCGCCGTAGTACCCGTTTGCCCGGCAGGCCCTCAG
>JAAUTF010000773.1 GCA_012031775.1 Candidatus Altimarinota bacterium
CCAACGAGTGTTCCGCCGACGGCTACGCGGACGCCGACGAGTGTTCCGCCGACGGCTACGCGGACGCCGACGAGTGTTCCGCCGACGGCTACGCCAGCCAGCATTACCACGAATCGACAATAATGTGCGGGGCAGCGGGCAGAACCAATTCAACTATAATGGCACCTGGAGCCACTGTACCGGATGTGCGGGTAACTACCTTAACACGGTAAGCTACTCGAATGTGACTAACGACACCGTATCGCTCACCTTTAGTGGCACAAGGGTCAAGATCTACGGCAACACCTGGGGCGGGATCGGTGCTGTTTCGATCGATGGCGGGGCCGAGACCAATGTGGATTTTGGAACTGCAACGCTGCTGAAATGGACAAGCCCGGCCCTGAGCGCCGGAAGCCACACGCTCACGATCCGTGTCACGGGAAACTTGGGCGTAGGAACTAATAGGAGCGTCGTGCTCGACTATGTTGAGGTTACACCGTAAGTCGGTAGAGAATTGCCCTGCGGGCGGCCAGGCTGGCTTGCAGTCGGCGTGGTTAAAAAAGCAGCGAGCAAAACTGTCTGTTTGTGTGGTTTTTGGCGGCGTAGCCGCCAAAAACCACACAAATCACTATGTGATAGGTAAGAAAAGAACCAATGAGTCTCCTTTTTCGACCGCGGCAGACGCTGCTCTTTATTGGCGATAGCATCACCGACTGCGGCGGCGCAGCCACGCCGCGCCCTACGGCGAGGGCTACGTAAGCCTGGCCCGCGCGCTGCTGCTGGCCCGCTTCCCCGAGCTACAGCTTCAGGTGATCAACCAGGGCATCGGTGGCAATCGGGTGATCGACCTTGCGGCACGCTGGGAGGAGGATGTGATCGCGCACCAGCCTGCATGGCTGACGATCTGTATCGGCATCAATGATGTCTGGCGGGCCTTCGACGGCCACCCTGAACTGGCCGTTCCGCTCGATATGTTCGCTGCAACCTACCGACGGCTCCTCGACCGCGCCCGCGTCGCGACACAGGCCAACATTATCTTGATGGAGCCCTACCTGATCGAGCCGATCCGAACCGACCCGATGCGGCGCGCAATGGATAGCTACAGCGGGCTCGTGCGCGAGCTTGCCGCAGAGTACACGACAACGCTTGTGCAGACACAGGCGGCATTTGATGCCGCACTTGCTACTACGCCCGCTACCACGTGGGCGAGCGATCGTATCCACCCTAACCTAGCAGGCCATAGCATTATCGCGCTTGCCTGGCTGCGCGCCGTCGGCATTCACCTCCGGTAGATCAACCGTAGCGATGAAGGTGCGCCTGTGCAGCGCCGAGCACAACAGCTGATTATTGTCGCCGACGATCTGACTGGTGCTGCCGATAGTGCGGCGCGCGGGTATGCCGCCGGGCTCAGCGCTGAGGTTTGGCTAGAACCACCAGCGCTTCCCTCGAACGTCGATCTTGTGGCGGTCACCAGTGACTCGCGACACCTTTCTGCAGACACTGCGGCGCAGCGTGTTCGTGCAACTATTGAGGCTATGCCCAGGCAACACGCGCCAGATGGTACAAAAAGTTCGACTCAACACTGCGCGGTCAGCTCGGTGCCGAGATCAGCGTTATGCTCGAGGTGCTAGCAAAAGAGCACGCCATCATTGCGCCTGCTTTTCCCGCCCAGGGCCGTGGCCTACGGGATGGCATTCTTGTGGCTGAACAGACAACTGGTGCGTTGCATCTGCCCACCTTGCTAGCAGGGTATGGCCCGCTCACCGCATTTGGGTTAGCGACCGTACGCCAGGGCAGCGAGCGGTTAGCGCATAAACTGCGGCAGGTGGCAGCGCAGGCTCGATTGCTTGTCTTCGACGCGCTTACAGATGCTGATCTAGCCGTCGTCGCTGCGGCGGCCGATCGTGCGCTGCCCCACGCCTACTCTGCGGGAGCGCGGGCCTAGCTGCCGTTCTTGCCGCGCGCCTTGCGCCGGAGACAGCGTCTCCGAGCGAGCAGGTTGCAGCCGTGCGAGGCTCTGTGCTGATCGTTGTGGGCAGTGCTAGCCCCCGCGCTCATCAGCAGATTGCCTTTCTCGGGCGGAGCGGCCAATACGCCATGTATCACATGGGGGAACCTATTGCGCCAGATGAGCGCAATCTGCTGCTGCATCTGCCGATGCTTGCGCCCCAAGCTGCTCTCGACAGCGAGACCAGCCGCCGGGTAAGCCAAGCGCTAGCGGCACAGGTCTGTTCGATCGTGCAGCGTGAGCACCCCGCGCTGCTGGTGCTTGTGGGTGGCGATACTGCGATCGCGGTGCTCGCGCGGCTGGGGATCAGCTCGCTGCATATCGTGCGTGAGCTGCTGCCCGGTGTGCCGCTAGCTCAGGGTCGCGATCGCTCAGGAACACTTTATACCCTTGTGCTTAAAGCTGGTGGCCACGGCGATGCCGCCGCCCTGCAAACAATTGTGCAATACGCCCAGGAGTCTGCTCTATGATCACTGAAGTTCGGCCACGCCTTGCGATAACTCTTGGTGACCCAGCCGGGATTGGGCCTGAGGTAGTCCTCAAGGCGCTCAGCCACCCTGCCGTTGCCGAGATCTGCCAGCCGCTGATCATCGGCGACCAGCGCATTCTGTCGCGTGCCGCTGCGTGGCTCGACCATGCGCCTCGCGCCTATGAGCTGATCGATCTGCATAACGCCGACCCAGCGACATGCCCGGTCGGCCAGTTGAGCGCTGCGGCCGGGCGGGCAGCGGTTGCATACGTGTTTCACGCCTGCGATCTGGCGCTTGCTGGCGCGGTAGAGGCGATCGTCACCGCGCCGCTGAACAAAGCTGCTATGCATCTGGCAGGCTTCGACTACGCCGGCCATACCGAACTGCTCCAGGCCCGCACCAAGGCCACGCGGGTTAGTATGCTGCTGATAGGCGCAAGCCTGCGTGTCGTCCATGTGAGTACACACCTGGCGCTTGAGGAGGCGATCCGGCGCGTGACCAAGGAGCGTGTCGGCACGGTGATCGATCTGGAAAAGGCATTTTCATCGGCATCGTCACCTCGCTGATCTTCTACCTCTACCGCACCTCGAAACCGGC
>JAAUTF010000774.1 GCA_012031775.1 Candidatus Altimarinota bacterium
GGTGAGAACGCCGAACGCCGCGGGCAGTATCTGAGCCTGGCCTCAGCGTTACTGGTGGAACATCTTGCAGGCCTGGTGGCCGAGTGGGCACCGGAGCAGAGCGACAATTACCGCGCCAGCTTCCTTGCGCTGCCGCCGAGCGAAGCCATCCAGAAGGTGCTGACGGGTATGGGTGTGCTGAGCAAGGCGGAGCTCGCCGGTGAGCGGATGTTCACTGCCTATGACAACCAAGACCAGGAGGACGAGCACTCTTGCTTCAGCGATAATACGCATCGCGATATTATCACCAACTTTCAGGGCATCCGCAACGTCTACCTCGGCAGCTATACGCGACTCGACGGCAGTACGCTGAGCGGGACTGGCCTTGATGCTGTGGTGCAAGCCGTCGATGCAGAGCTTGCCACGCAGATGCGCCAGCAGCTCGACACGGCGCTGACGCAGACTAACGCCATCGCGGTGCCCTTCGACCGTGCGATCGTCGGTGCTGATACGCGGCCCCAGGTGCTCGATACGGTCTATACGTTGCAAGATATCGGCGACTCTACTGCGTCCATCGGCACGGCGCTGGGGTTGACAATTAATACGGCGCTGCCGGAGTAGGGTAAGAGACTCCAGGATACAGGTGACAGCCCTCTACCCTGTACCCTGGCTTTCTTGGGCATATGAAGACATATCAATATGCGTTCATCTTAGTCATCGTTGTGCTCGTACTGGCTGCGTGCAGCGTAGCTTTCGACGGGCGGCGGGCGGCTGCCGAGCCGGGCGAGGAGCTATCGGGTGGGCAGGCAACAGTCTTTGACGAGACGCGTAACGCCTTTGGCCATGCAGCGCCCGGCCTTTCACGTGAGGACGGGCTGCTCTTCTTCGTCGGCAACTCGTTTTTTAACCAGAACTGGGTAACAGCTCCGGCCTCGACGACAGCGCGTGATGGCCTTGGCCCGCTCTTTAACGCACGCTCGTGCGCAAGCTGCCACGCTTTCGATGGTCGAGGCCAGGTTACGGCGCAGAGCGACGGTGCCAGTAATGGCCTGCTGCTGCGGCTTAGTATCGACGAGAGCGGGCCGCATGGCGCTCCGCAGGCTGAACCAGTTTACGGCGGCCAGCTGCAGACACAGGCCATTCTTGGCGTTGCGCCGGAGGGTGTGCTTCGGGTTAGCTACGAAGAGATAGGCGGCAGCTTCGCCGATGGTACGCGCTACAGCTTGCGCCGGCCGAGCTATACGATCGATGGCCTGGCTTATGGCGTGCTCGCCCCCGATACGCTGATCTCGCCACGCATCGGCACACAGCTTAGCGGACTAGGGCTGCTTGAGGCGGTGGCGGAAGAGACCGTGTTGGCGCTCGCCGATCCCGACGACACAAACGGCGACGGCATCTCTGGGCGGCCCAACTATGTCTGGGATAAAGCCGCTGGCGCGCTGGCACTTGGGCGCTTCGGCTGGAAGGCCAACCAGCCTAACCTGGCGCAGCAGACGGCAGCAGCTTTCAGCGGCGATATGGGCATTACTACGCCGCTGTTCCCGGCGCAGCCCTGCGGCCCGACGCAGATCGAGTGCGCGACAGCGCTTGCGGGTGGTGAGCCAGAGCTGCCCGCCGACGACTTCGACAAGGTGCTGCTCTATGTGAGTTCGCTAGCAGTACCGGGGCGGCGCGATTGGCAGAACGATGTGGTGCTACGCGGCAAGCAGCTCTTCAGCGAGCTTGGCTGCGCGAGCTGCCATACGCCACAGCTGCAAACCGGTGCGCATCCACGTTTTGCCGCACTGAGCGGGCAGACTATTCGGCCATATACCGACCTGTTGCTGCACGATATGGGGCCAGGCCTTGCCGATGGGCGGCCCGACTTCGCCGCAACCGGTAGCGAGTGGCGCACCCCGCCACTCTGGGGCATTGGCCTGGCCGAGACAGTCAATAGCAATACCAGTTATCTGCACGATGGCCGCGCGCGCACCCTGCTGGAGGCGATACTCTGGCACGGCGGCGAGGCCGAAGCCAGCAAACAAGGCGTGCTGGAGCTGAACGCGCGTGAGCGCGAGGAGCTGCTGGCGTTTTTGCGATCTTTGTGAAGAGTAGCAGACGTATGACCGATTGAAGCTCGATTATGCGTCTGCTGTTCCTTGTCTAACTGCAGTAGTTCAGGAGCCTATGAAACGGCCCATATCGCTACAACTGCTACTCGTCTTGTGTCTGTTCACCGCTTGCGGCGCGAATTTCGATCGAGCGGCGATGCTTGAAGATCTGACAAGCCGCGTGATCGTGCCAGCGCACGAGGAACTGGAGCGCAGCACGGCGGCGCTCTCAGCGGCGCTCGACGCCTTTGTAACTGTGCCCGATGCAAGCCGACTCGCGGTGGCACGCGAGAGTTGGCGTAGCGCAGCCCGCGCCTGGAGCGGTGTTGAGCTGTATGCGCTGCGCGAGACGATGGTGTTGCACGGCCAGATCGGCAAGTGGCCGGTGAATGTGCCGCAGATCGAAGCCATTATTGGCAAGACAGGGGGGCCGCTGCCCAATGTGGCACAGGTAGCCGCAAGCGGTTCGCCGCTCAAAGGCCTGTTTGCGATCGAGTATCTGCTTTATGACCCGTCTGTCGACGATGCAGCGTTGAGCGCGCGCTACACCAGCGATGCGCTGGCAGCGCGGCGTGCGGCCTATCTGAGCGCGTTAGGTGGCGATGTACACGCCAGCAGCACTACCTTGCGGGTGCTCTGGAGCGATGGCGCGAACAACCTGGGCGCGCGGTTTGCCGAAGCGGCGCTCGATGGTGGCGAGCTAAACGGCTCGATCAGTATGCTGACCAACGAGGCGATCGGGCTGCTGGAGACGATGGCCAATGAGAAGCTCGGTGCGCCGCGCGGCCTGCGCAGCTATGGCGCGCCTGCACCCGAAAGCGCGCAAGCCTGGCGCAGCGCTAGCTCAGCTGAACTGCTGACGGCCAACCTTGAGAGCATTGCGGCGGTCTTTGGTAGCGGCACAAGCGCTGCGCCGACCGGCATCGCGGCGTACCCTTACCTTCCGCGACGAGCAGGCGCGTGCTGAAGCGCTGCTGCCGC
>JAAUTF010000775.1 GCA_012031775.1 Candidatus Altimarinota bacterium
TCCCAGCGCCAGCGCCATCGAGCCCGCTAGCCAGCGCCCAGCGCATAGTAAACTGCCCAGGGCGCAACAGAGGAAGAGCGTTGTAACAATGCTGCCCGCACCCACGGCCCTTCTCGCGCCTGGGGGGAGTGCGGCTGGGGGTGAAGGGATCGCGCGCTCGTACGCTTCTTTGAGCGCAACGAGCGCTAGCAGCGCGGCCCAGAGGCCGATCGTAGTCGGGAAACTGCCGTCGTGAAAGAACAGATAGCCGATCGGCAGCGCAGCGTAGATCAGGCCGGCAAAGGCCGCAGCGCGCAAACTGTTCGGTGCCTTGCGCAACAATGCCCAGAGCAGCAGCGGCACGCTGGCATCGATCAGCACGGTGACACCTTCGACCAGCACGCGCAGTTCGTTGCCCGCCCAAAAATACGCGAGCGGCACGAAGAGATAATAGCTTGTCAGCGCATAAGGAATGGGCTCGCGCGTGCCCCATTCCCACTGCTGCTCGAGCTCAGGACGCACGCTGGCCAGGCCGCCGCCGGATATGCGCCCGATCTGATTAACGCGCAGCACGTGATCGATCGCGCTGAACTGCGGATGGCGCATACCCGCCGTGCGTACGCAGAAGATCAGCAGCACCGCGCAGCAGATCGCGCTCAGCCAGGGCAAGCTGCGCCCGAGGGCTGAGCGCTGAGCGCTGAGGGTCGGCTTCAAAAAGATGAAGCGCAGCAGCAGCGCTACGGGCAGCGCAGCCAGCAGGCAGCCGATCAGCAGCACGACGCTCTGCACCGCCAGTGAGCGCAGCGGGGCCGGGGCCGGCAGTACCTCGGCGAGCGCAACAGCGATAAAGACCAGCAGGCCGCTGCTTGCCCCAAACGCCAGCCAGTTTGCAACTGCCACTAAGCGCAACAGGCTGAAGAGCAACACACCAAGCAAGGCAAGCTGCAAAGCCACCGATTGTGGGCCAGCATCCAGTGGCGCGAGCTGGCGCAGATCAAGGCCGAGCAGAGCTACGCCGAGCACACGACGGTCGGGCGCATCCTGTAGTGGTGGCGTATGCAGGTTAATATGCAGATCGCCGCTCCACGCAGCGACAGCGTTCGCCGGCACAAGCAGCTTGATACGGCGCAGATCGCCACTGGCAGGTGTGACAAAGCTGACAGCACCTACCGTAACCGCCACTGGGCGGGCGGCTTCGGCCACAGGGCCACCGAAATAGCGTAGATCGAGAACGAGCGGGCTGCTGCCGAGGCCGCGCACGGTGATCGTGGTGTGCTCTTTCGTCCAGCGCAACGGCGCGCCAAGCCATTCGGAGTGCTCGGGCAGATGAGAGCCGCTAAAAAGCAGCGGTGTGGGCCGAGTGGCAAGGTTGAAACGCGCCTGGAGCGGCACCCGATAGGCGAGCCAGCTAAGGGCAAGCGCTAGCAGACAGAGCGTGGGGACAGCGAGCAAAGCTCGACGCATCGCCAAACAGCGCTCGGGCGAGCGCAGCGTGGGCTCAGCCCGCCGAGCGCTCCGTCCGTACATCATGCTTTGCTCTTAACGTGGGCAGTTGCAGCGCGGCGCGCGCGATGCGCTGCATATGTTCGCGCCGAATCACCAGCTTCCACCATAGCCCGATCAGCTGCACACCGGTGCGCCAGAGACGCGGGAAATTGAAGAACTGGCTCTGGCCGTAGGTGCGATGGTAGTGATGGACTGGCACCTCGGCGAACTGAAAGCCCGCGTCCTGCAACTTCTTGACCAGTTCCAGACAGATCGTGCCGCTATCCGATTCCAGATCGACCACATCGAAGACCTCGCGGCGGATCAAGCGAAAATCGCAATCCACATCGCGTAGTTTAAAGCTGAACAGAAACTTGACCAGGTGGTGATAAACACGCCCGATAATCTTGCGGTGCAGCGGGTCGCCGCGGTCGATCTTCCAGCCATTCACAATATCGACATCGTCGCCGAGTGCAGGGACAAGTAACTTCAGCTCACGCGGGTCATACTGCGCGTCGCCATCGGTGTAGAAGATCAGATCTTTGGTGGCGCTAGCGAAACCCACACGCAGCGCACCGCCGTAACCAAGCGCCTGACGATGGGTGTAGACACGGAGATGTTCGTAGCGCTCGGCGAGCGACTCGAGCACCTCAACAGTATAATCGGTGCTGCCATTCTCAACGACGATCACCTCGTAGTCGTCGGTCAGCTCTTCCAGGGTATTGATCACGGAGACCACCATACTGCCGATGGTTCCGGCATCGTTGCAGGCCGGAAAAAACGCCGTGATACTCGGTCGCTCAATCATACACATCGTATCCTTTGCCGCCCGGGCTGCCGCATGCAGACGCAGCAGATAGGCCGGAAAGCGCCATAATTCAGAGCGCGATTATAGCATAGGATGTGTTATGATGCTTATACTTCGTGTTGTTAACCAGATGGACGCAGTCGGCGGTTTTTCGCCTGCGGCAGCGTGGTCTAATACAGCGTGGGGGAGTTTGGCGACGTAAGCGTCGGCTCCGCGTAAAACGTAGTTTTGGTATGTGAATTTGGAGCGGGCGATGTTGCTGGTTGTTGTGGCTGTGTTCTTGTTGCTCTTCGAGCTGTGGTATATGCTCGCCTATCTCTACGCGTATAACCAGACGCAAGAGCGAATATTGCTCGCACCAGCGCTGCAGGGCTTCGTGATGAGTGTCGCGGTAACGTTGGTAGTGCTGGCGATGCTACAGCTGATACCCTTCAACGGTTGGGTGGTCTTGGCGCTCTTCGTCGGTGCCCTGCTGCTCTCGCTCGTCTGGCGCACGCGCGTCAGCAAAACATCGCTCCCGCAGAGTTACCCGCGCGGGTGGCCGATATTCTCTCTTTTCGTCGCCCGGCAGCCGATCTCAAGCGGCGCGTCCGTTCAAAGTAGGATGTTATGACACTTCTTGCTGAACTACAGCAAGCCATTGGTGCGCGCTACGTATTGCATCGCCCAGAAGAACTGATGCTCTACGAGTACGATGGCTCAGCGCTCGATCAGGCGCGCCCGCAGGGTCTGTTGCCAGGCGCCCACGTCGCCGCCCGCCGTAGCGCAGGGCGGGGA
>JAAUTF010000056.1 GCA_012031775.1 Candidatus Altimarinota bacterium
GCACTGTCCGGCACCGCTAGCGCCCGCAGCAGCCCATCGTGCGGGCCAACATCTACAACAATGGTCTCGTAGGTTGGCGCGAACTCGCGCAGACGCGCTGCGCCGACAAAAAGATCGAAACCGCTCAGCAATGGAATTTCGTCTGGGATGACACGTGACGACGACACACCCGGCGTCTTGCTGAGTTCGTTCCAGAAATAGTCGATGTCGCGATTGATATCGAGCGTCCAGATATCTAGATTTTGCCCAACCGATTGCGGACCAGGGGCAGGATCGACGCTGAGCAGCGCCGGGGATGGCGTGCGAGGGGCCAAAGCTCGCCAGCAGCGTCTTGCGGCCTGCCCGTGCTGCGAGCGCTGCTGTTGCGGCAGCAGCCAGACCAATGCCGGGATCGCTGTTGCCAGTAAAAATGAGTGTTTGCATAGTTGAGAATTCAGAAGTCAGAAGAGGTAGAGCAGGTCAGGGCTGCCCTCAAACAGCTATCGGCTTCGTACTCCTAACTTCTGTTTCCATCACAGACGTACCGCCGGGCGATATTCGCCCCAGACCGAGCGTAGCACGCCGCAAACTTCGCCAACAGTGGCATACTGGCGCAGCGCCTCCTTTAGTGGGTAAAGCAGGTTGTCGCTGCCCTGTGCCGCTGCGCGCAGGCTGTCGAGTGCGCTTTGCACAGCGCTGTTATCGCGCTCGGCGCGCAGTCGGGCCAACCCGCAGCCTGATCACGTGCCACGCTCTCGTCTGGCGAGAAGACCGGCACCTTCGGCGCATGCTCGTCGACAAACTGATTAACACCAACCACAACGCGCTCTTGAGCTTCGACTTGGCGCTGGAACGCGTAGGCAGCATCGGCGATTTGCTCTTGTACCCAGCCTTCCTCGATCGCAGCCACCGCCCCACCCAGGTCGTCGATTTTGGCGATCAAATCCTTCGCCTGTGCCTCAAGCTCATCGGTCAGCGCCTCCACAATATACGAACCAGCCAGCGGGTCGGCAGTTGCGGCTACACCGCTTTCGTACGCAATAATTTGCTGCGTGCGCAGCGCAATTGTTGCCGATTCCTGGGTGGGCAAGCCGAGCGCTTCATCGTAGCTGTTTGTGTGCAAACTCTGCGTACCGCCCAGCACCGCAGCCAGCGCTTCTACCGTGGTACGCACGACATTGTTCAGCGGTTGCTGCGCGGTCAGGCTGGCCCCCGAAGTCTGCGTGTGGAACCGCAGCATCAGGCTCTGCTCTTTCTGTGCGCCGAAGCGCTCTTTCATTACGGTAGCCCAGAGGCGGCGTGCCGCCCGAAACTTCGCGACTTCTTCAAGGAAATTCGGGTTGCTCACGAAGAAGAAAGACAACCGCGGCGCGAAGTCGTCGACAGCGAGCCCGGCACGCACTGCGGCTTCAACATAGGCGATGCCATTGGCCAGTGTAAACGCTATCTCCTGCACGGCGGTGCAACCGGCTTCGCGCATATGGTAGCCGCTGATGCTGATCGTATTCCACTTCGGGATGTGGCGCTGGCAGTAGGCGAAGGTGTCGGTGACAAGACGCATGCTCGGGCGTGGCGGGTAGATATAGGTGCCACGCGCGGCGTACTCCTTCAGAATATCGTTCTGGATCGTGCCACCGATCTGCTCGGAGCTAAGGCCCTGGCGCTCGGCGACGATCTCGTACAGCAGTAGCAATACGCTCGCCGGTGCGTTGATCGTCATGCTGGTGGTGACTTTATCAAGCGGAATGTCGGCGAACAACATCTCCATATCGCGCAGGCTGTCGATCGCTACACCGACTTTGCCCACCTCACCCTCAGCACGCGGGTCGTCGCTATCGAGCCCCAGTTGTGTCGGCAGGTCGAAAGCCACCGAAAGTCCCGTCTGGCCCTTTTCGAGCAAATAGCGATAGCGCGCATTGCTCTCAGCCGCACTGGCGAAACCAGCGTACTGGCGCATTGTCCACAAACGCCCGCGATACATCGTCGGGTAGATACCGCGTGTATAAGGATAGACACCGGGATCGTTCTCCGGCACGTCGGCAGCAGCAGCGCGATAGACGGGCTCGATCGGAATGCCTGAGTCGGTCTGAACCTTGCGTTCTTTAGCGCTCATCGAGATGCTCCTTGAAACTTAGCCCTCAGGTGGGATAGGCGCTGGAATACCCGGCGGGGCCGCAGTAGGTAAGGGCTGGGGTGCCGGTTGCGGTTCTGGTTGCGGCCCCGGCAGCGGCTCGGGCACAGCGGTACTCGTCGGCTCGGGTGCCGGGCCACCTGTGTCGCCGGGAACGTCCGTCGGCTCCGGCGTGGCCGCATTCGCCGGGCCGCCTTCGGGTGCACGAATACCGAGAATCACCACCGTGCCGGGCAAGATCCAATTCCCCTCGGATGGCGTAAAACTTACTACGGTGTAGGGCTGGAAATCGTCGAAAATATCCGGAATGCGATCGCGCGTCTGATAGTCGACAACGATACGGTCGGGCGTGATGCCAAGCCGCGCCAGTACGTCCTTGGCTTGGTTCTCGCCCAGACGCTGCAGATTCGGCATCTGGATCGCGCCAGCCACTGGTGGCGGCTCGGGTGTCGGCGTCGGCGGCGGGCCAAACATCGCCGCTGTGCATTCGGGGAGTGCATCGATATCCGACTGTTTAAGGCCGCTCGTGCCAAGCTCTTCGGCATCATCACCGCTGCCCACCGTCCACGTATAGTCGACCTTCTCGTCCGGATCGGGCGGGGGCAAATTCCAGATCGTGACTTCGCGCAGCAACTCGGGCGGGTAACTCTGCCCCTCGACCGCACGACAGTAGCGTGAACCCGTCAGCGACACCGGTTCCGGCGTGCTAGCGACCACCGGCAGCGCGCTATCTTGCTGGCTATAGTCGGGGATACGCACCAGCGTGTACTGCTTGAAGACATCGCAGTCGCTGCGCAGGCGTGCCGTGGCCGTGCCGGGCGGGTTTGTCGCTGTCGGCGCAAGCCTGGCATCGAGCATGGTGCGTGTGAATAGATCCTCACGGTAGCCACCAAACGCACCTGGCAGCGCGCAAATCGCTGCCCGCTGCACGCTATCGTCTGCGGGCAAGGTAAAATCGGTCGGCAGATCGCCGCCGAACGGCTCACTAACAGCGCACGATATTTTGGCTGGCTATTCGCCAGACAAAAATCTCTTCCATCACATTGCGCCAGATAATGCCACCGCCGCTCAGGCTCTCGACACGCGCTGTCTCTTCGTTGTTGTTATTGCCTGTCCACACGCCGACGGTAACAAAAGGCGTAAAGCCAGCTGCCCAGGCATCACGCCAATCATTCGTCGTCCCTGTTTTCACCGCTGCGGGCAGCGAAAGCTGGAGCGGGCTATTCAAACCCCAAACCGGCGCACGCGCGCGGTCGTCGCTCATCATATCGGTAATAATCGCGGCCAAACCCAGCTCGACGACGGGCTCAGCAGCAAACGGTTCGTACGCCTCGATCACGCGGCCCTCTCCATCGACCACGCTAAGCACCGAGACCGGCGCGTAGTAGCGTCCGCCACTGGCCAGTGTATTGTAGGCCGTCGTCAGCTCTAGGGGCGTTACCTCACCACCGCCGAGCGTGAGCGAAAGACCATAAAAATCTGCGCCGCGCTTGAGCCCCTGCTTGATACCGACGCGGTCGAGCAGGCCCAGTGTGTAATCGATACCCGCAAACTTCAGCGCCTTCACGGCGGGCATATTAAGTGAGTTTGCCAATGAGGTGCGGATGCGCACCGGGCCGTTCCAGCGACCATTATAGTTCAGCGGTGCATACCACTGGCCAGCGCTTAATGGGAACTGCGTGGGCACATCCCAGAGCACGGTCGCCGGGCTCATACCACGCTCCATCGCGGCCAGATAGGTAAACGGCTTGAGCGCCGAGCCTGGCTGGCGCTCACGCGTCGTCACATTCACCTGGCCGTCGAGCACATTGCCGACCTCGCCGGGGGTAACCGTCTCCTTTACCGCGTTGTAGTCGATGCTACCGACCATCGCTAAAATCTGGCCGCTGTTAGGCTGCATCACCACCACAGCGGCGTTATGAATATTGCGCTCCTCTAACTCGGCGATACGCTCGGCGGCTTTCTGCTGCGCCATGCGTTGAAGATCGAGATCAAGCGTGGTGGTGATCGTCAAGCCGGTATCGAAGAGTTCAGGGCCATATTTTTCTTGCAGCAGATCGCGCACATAGAAGACGAAGTGCGGTGCGTTCAGCGGCACTTCCTGTGCGTTAAAACGCAGATCCTCTGCCGCAGCAACACGCGCCTCCAGCTCAGTGACATAGCCCTCTTGAACCATCTGGCGCAACACCGCGATCTGCCGCCACTTCGGCGGCGTAAGATCGGCGGGCAGTACGTCGTCTGCATCAAGCCAGCCCTCGCCCAGGCGTAAACCGGGCAAGTAACCGCCACGATCGTCGCGCTCCAGGTGATTGATCGGGTTGTAGCGGCTCGGCAGCTGTGGCAGGCCAGCCAGCAGTGCTGCCTGCGGCAGGCTCAGATCGCTAGCACTAATGCCAAAAAAGGATTTGCTGGCAGCCTGAATACCATAGGCTAGATTGCCGTAGAAAATCTCGTTGAGATAGAGCTCCAGCACCTGCTCTTTGCTATACACTTTGTCGAGCTCTTGCGCCAGCACGATCTCTTTGAATTTCCGCTCGTAGCGACGCTCGGGCAGACGCTCCTCGGGCGTCAGCACCACCAGCTTTATCAACTGTTGCGTAATCGTCGAAGCGCCACCGACCTCTTCGCCTGCCTGAAAACTCGTTACCAGCGTGCGCGCAATACCGTTAAGGTCGATACCGGTATTGGTGAAGAAGGTTTTATCTTCGATCGCAACTGTGGCGTTGATCAGCAGCGGTGAAATGTCTTCATAGGCGATCGACTCGCGCTTGCCCGCCCCGAAGAACTCGTAGAGCAAGGTGCCGTTGCGGTCGAGGATGCGCGACGTTTGAAACAACTCGCGATCTGCGATCGCGTCCAGGCGTGGCGTGAGGCTAGCCGCCGTCTGAGCATATACAGCATATGCGCTACCAGCACCACCGACGCCCACCGCAACCAGAATCAGGAGCGCACTCAATAGCAACCCGCTGAGCAAGCGTGGTGCCGGATTAGCCGTGAAAGCCTGCTTACGTCGCAGAAGCCGTGGAAACAGCGGCAACCGCGGCACCGCATTGCCGCCATAACTCTTACGATACCTTCGATCTTTGAGCATATTGTGCATTGCACACAGCGCGTACGTGGCCCTGTGTATAGCTTCGTGTATTAAAACAGAACACAGAGCACAGAGCGCTCTGTGCTCAAGGTCTTCCCGTTATGAACAACATCAAACCACCTCGTATTGTAGCACAGCAAGGCTGAAACCAAACTGAGAGCCGTATGAAAGCACTGCGCTTTGTTCCTACGCTATATTCCGTTGCTCTCCACGCTATGCTCTCCGCCCTTCGCTCTTCGCCTATGCTACAATATGCGTTCGGCGGAACAATCGCGGGCCGTTCTGCGTTTAGATTGCAGGTATGCCTGCGCTTTTAAACCCTGAATGCCGACTCTGGCTCCTACACTATGTTGCGATCGTTAATCGACCAGCGGTTAGGGCGCTATTCAATCCAGGCGCTACTTGGGCGCGGTGGCATGGCCGCCGTTTACCGAGCACTCGATACTGTTTTGCAGCGCGAAGTTGCGCTTAAGCTGCTCTACCCGCAATATAGCGACGATGTCAGCCTCGTCGAGCGCTTCAAGCGCGAGGCTGTTACGGCTGCTTCGCTCGAGCATCCGCATATCGTGCCCGTCTACGATGTTGGCGCGCAGGACGACATGGTGTATTTCGCTATGAAGCTGCTTCACGGGCGCACCATGCAAGATCTGCTCGCAGAACGCGGCACGCTCTCCCTCGCAGAGCTGATCTGCATCCTCGATCCCGTGGCGTCTGCGCTCGACTATGCGCACCGTCGCGGTGTAGTCCATCGTGATGTGAAGCCGGGTAATATTTTTCTCGATAGCAATCAGGCCGGTGAAGCGCGCGTCATGCTGACCGACTTCGGCATCGCCAAGGTAGTCGACAGCGCCAACACCGGTTTAACGACTACAGGTGCGCTGATCGGCACACCGGACTATATGGCACCCGAACAGATCGCCGCCCGGCCTATCGATGGTCGCGTGGATGTGTATGCGCTAGGGATGGTCGCTTTCCGCGCGCTTACCGGGCGGCGCGCCTTTGAGGGCAGCACGCAGGACGTATTGCTCGGCCACCTGTATCAACAAGTCCCGCGCCCCTCGTCGATCAGACCGCAGCTTACCGAGCAACTCGACGCCGTGATTTTACGTGCCGTTGCCAACGACCCCGCTCAGCGCTTCGCGACCGCCGGGGCTTTTGTGCAAGCGCTCCACGCGCCCGACACCGTAGGTATGCAGCCGGCTGTGCCTCGTTCCGATGCGCCAACTCAACATGTGATGGCCGTGGCAGTACAGCATCCCCTGACACCGCCACCACAGCAGGCTGCGCGCCCGGCAGCTGCCACCGTGGTGCAGCCCAACTACCCGGCACCGCAGCGCGCTCCCAGCGCTGGAAGACATGGCCCAAACTGGGCCGGGGTGTTCGCCACTATTCTAGCAATTGCCTTGGTAGCAGTCAGCGCCTATGTTGCCTTTGGCCGTAATGCAGCAACGAGGGGCGACAACAGCGGCACGCCGCCCGTAGTCGTTGCTGCTAGCGCGACGCCAAGCGCCACGGCAACGCGAGAGCCGACGCATATACCCAGCGCAACTGCGGCGGTCGCTGGCGTGCTTGTAAGCGCCACCGCCCGCGCCGAGAGCAGCATTACGCCCAGCGCAACTGTGCCGCGCCCAGCGCAACAGCCCTGGTGCCAACTACACCACCTACTCCGCCTTCAGCAACGGCCATCCCGCCGACAAACACGGCTCAGCCTAGCGCAACTGCGACGGCGACAGCCGCGCCCACAGACACGCCGCAGCCCAGCGTAACGCCTGAGCCAACAGCGACGAGCACACCGGCGATCACGCCCACACCCTGCGCCGACAATGTCATCCGCGGTTTCGGCATAGTCTACCGCAACAACCCGCAGGTCGCCGAGCGACTAGGTTGTCCCACCGGCTCGGAGATCGCCGGGGACGCGGTGCAACAGTACTTTGTCGGCGGGGCTATGTATTGGTGGCGATCGACCGACACATTTTATGTCTTTTTCGGCCTCGACGCCGGCAGTTATACGATCTACACTGGCGCGGAAGTTGCAGCCTTACCCGCGCCACCACCATCGAGCGAGCCAAATGCACCGGTCAGTGGCTTTGGCCGCATCTACTACGGTGTGCCTGGCGTGCGCGAGGCATTGGGCGCAAGCAGCACCGGCGAGCAGATGTTAAGCGCAGGCCAAGCCGGTGCCTTGCAATTCTTTGAAAAAGGGCGCATGATCTTCACACCTCTGTATCGGGGCGAACAGCGAAAAGCGATCTACGTGCTCTATGCTGATCGGTCATTCCAGAGGTATAATGATACATTCGTAGAATAATCTGGCCAAAGGGGGATACGGGGCGCTGCCGCGAAACCGCTAACGATCGCGACAGGCCCTATCGGTGCCTATGGACGTTCTCACCCGCAAACCCGCCGTCCAGCCAGGGCCTGCGCTCTTGCCGCTGAAACTGGTGCCGCCACCTACGCGCGGCGAGGTGCTCTTACGACCGGATCTCCAGGCGCTGTTGGCCGAGGTACGTTTACAGCCGGTGACGCTCGTTCACGCGCCCGCCGGCTACGGCAAGACGACATTACTCAGCCAGTGGGCCGCCGATCTCGTACGCACCGGCGCAACCGTCGCCTGGATCAGCCTTGACGCTGAAGACCAATCGCCAGCGCTTCTGTTGGCCTATTTGGTGCGCGCATTCCAAAGCCACTTGCCGCACGTCGGCGATCAGGCCTGGCGCGTCTTGCACTCAGCAGCCGACCTGGGCCGCGACTGGCCGCTTGTTGCGGGGGCGCTGTTCAGCAACCTTCAACAGACGCTGAATACACCGACGTTTCTGATTCTCGATGATTACCATCTTATCGCCGAGGGGCCGATCAGCGCGGCACTGCTCGCCTATTTGCTGCGCGCCGCACCGCCAACCTTGCATATCGTCGTGTCGTCGCGCCGCCCGCTGAGCATGCCACCCCTACCACGTCTGCGTGCCGAGGGCCTTGTGCTGGATGTCAATCAGAGCATGCTTTCGTTGACGATGGACGAGGCACGCGCACTGCTCGAACGCTATCAGGTAACGCTCGCTCCCGATGAATTGGCCCTCTTGCTGCGTCGCACCGACGGTTGGGTCGCGTGAGCATTCAGCTTGCCGCACGCGCGCTAGCCCGCCAGCAGCCCGACCAGTACGGTCACTACCTGGCCACACTCGACACCAAGCAGCAAGGGCTCTTCGATTACCTCGCCTCCGAGGTGCTTGCCGATCTGCCGCGCGACCTGATCGAGTTTATGGCGCGTGCCGCGATCGCCGAGCAGTTCGATGCCGATCTGCTCGCCGAGACACTCGATGAGCCCCAGGCTGCGCGCCTGATCGGGCGTATTCGCCAGATGGGCCTACCGCTTACTCCGATCGACGAAGGTGAGGCCGGCGACAACCTCTCGGTCTTCCGTTTCCATCCGCTTTGGCGGCGGCTGCTGCTTGAACAGCTACAACGCCTCACGCCCGCCGAAATGCGCGAACAGTTGCAGCGACGCTTTGGCGAAGGTTTCGCGCGCCGCGGCAATCTGGAAACAGCACTCGGTCATTTTGCCGCTATCGCCGACGACGACGCCATCGCGCGCGCACTGCGCGCGCACGCCTGGCCCTTGATCAATACGCCACGGCGCGACTCGATCCGCAGCTGGCTTGAACAGTTGCCCGCCGAACTGCGCGATAGCGACCCGAGCTGCTGCATATGTGGGGGTGGAGCCTGGCCGCCGCGCAACCAGCGCAGGCCGTTGCGGCGATCAGCCGCGCCGCTGAGCTGTACAGCAGTAAAGGTGTCTATGGCCGCGAGCTGCGCGCGCTAAGCGATCTTGCCGCACTGCTCTTTTGGGACGACCGCCCGCTCGACTTTTCCGTTGTCGCTGTGCGCTCGATCCGTGCGGCAAACCGTGTGCGCGACGACTATGCGCGCGGTACGGCGCTCGTTAGTGTGGTTGCGATGCTGTACACCCAGGTCGCCTCGGCGCGGCCTTGCGCGTTGCCCGTCAGGCATCCAAACATCCACGCAACAGCTTCTGGGATTGGTTGCTCGCGCTGATCGTGTCGACTATTCATCTAGAGCAGGGCCACGCTGCCGCCGCACGCGCCGTGATCGAAGATGCGCTAGCAGTTGAGCAGATCGACCGCGACGATCGCCTGCGCCAGAATCTGCTGCGCCAGCAAGCGCAGGTGCTCTTCCAGCAGGGCCATGTGCTCGACGCGACCGAGCTTGCGCAAAACGCACATCGCCGCTTGAGCGACTACCACACCGAAAGCGTGCTGGGCAATAGTGCAGCGCTGCTGGCGCTGTTGCTCCTTGAGCAGGGGCGGCTTGAAGAGGCGAGCACCTCGCTCGGGCGCGCCCGTACTAGCGCGAACCGCAGTGGTGCCGACACCATGCTCAATCGCATCCAGATCATCGAAAGCTTTCTGCTGCTGCGGAGCAACCAGATCGGCAGCGCTGTTGAGTCTGCGCAGGCGATTGTACGGCGCAACCGACTCGCCCCCGCTGACAGCGATGTAAGCGCCTATGCGCTGGAACCTGGTCGCGCCTCGCTGCTCACCCACGATCTCTGGCTACAGCTGCTGCTGGTGATCACTCTCGGCGAAGGCGGCCTCGGCCAGCAAGCCGCGCGCCTCGCCGATAGTATGATTGTTGAGATGAGTGGGCGCGGCGATGGTTTGTTTCTTGCGCTGGCCCAGCTGTACCGCGCAGCCCTCGCGCGCCAGCAGAACGAAACGCAGGTCGCGGTAAACGCTCTGCAAGCTGGTTGGGCGCTGATCGATCGCCTTGGCGCAAGCTACCTGCCTTTACTGCCGCAGGCGAATTATCTCCGACTCCGTCGTCGCTGCCCTCACTGTCGATCTCTATCCCGCTGCGGCAGCGGCTGTCTTGCGCGCCAGCTCACCGATCAGGCCACTGCGCTCTTGCTCGATCTCATCGATAGGCCGGCTGCCCAAGAGGCGCGGCCCACCATCATCGGGCTGCTCGGCGAACTTGGCGCTTCGAGCGCTTTTCCGGTGCTGCGAGCTATGCTCAAAGATCGCAGCCCGGCGGTTCGCTCGGCGGCGGAACACGCCCTGGAGCGCTTGGTCTATCGTCCGTCGTATACGTTGCGCATTCGTACGCTCGGTGCCTTCGGCGTCTGGCGCGGCGACGTTGAGATTAAAGATCGCGACTGGCGTAGTGTGAAAGCGCGCCAACTGCTACAACTGCTGATCGTCGAGCGCGGGCGGATGTTGCCGCGCGATCGCATTATGGATATGCTCTGGCCTGGCCTTGAGATGGAAGCAGCGGCTAACAACCTGCGCGTTACGCTCAGCCGGCTGACCAAAGCTATCGAGCCGCAGCGCCCCGAGGGTGCCCCGACCTACTATATCGTGCAGCAGGGCGATACCTATGGCTTTAATAGCGACAGCGATCACGAGCTCGACGCGGCCGCCTTCAACAGCGCAGTGGCTATCGCTCGACAGGCACTCGCCAATGGTCGCCGCAGCGAGGCGCTTGTTGCTTATCAGCGCGCGATCGTTCTCTACGCTGGTCAGTTTCTGCCCGACTGTCTCTACGAAGATTGGTCAGTCGTTGAGCGCGAGCGGCTATCGCTCTTATTTAATGAGGCCTCGCTCAAACTTGGTGAGCTGTTGCTTGAAGATGGCGCAGCGCACGAAGCGATCGGTCTCGCCTGGCGCGTGCTTGAGCACGACCAGGCACAAGAAGAGGCTTATCGTTTGCTGATGCGCGCCTATGCTCATCTCGGCGAGCGCAGTACTGCGCTCCGGCTGTACGCGCGTTGTATCGCGGCATTGGAAACGGAGCTTGGGGTTGGCCCGATGCAGGAGACAGTAGACCTCTACGAGGCGTTGCGCAAAAATTGAGATGACAGCAACTCGGAGTCAGGACGCAGAAACGTAATTGCCTGGAATACGTTTCACTGGGGCGGGAGCGCGGGAAGAACAGGTTCTGTGGTCGAATCACCCATATCACGCAGCGCTTCAAGGTCGCGCAGATGTTTGGTGATGAAGGCAATCGCGTCTTCAAACTCGTCGATCTGCTGCTCCTGGCCGCTGCTGACGTGCTGAATACGACCGCGCCAGCGCAGTGCAATATCGCTTGTATCTTCCGCAACGACCAACCGTAGTAAAAATGACTCAACGCGCCGCCCTGCCATACTGTTCCCCTATAATGAAACACGCTGTGTGGAATTCGTTGATGGTGCGAGCATAACACGCACATAGTACCGGCACGTAACCATGGATGAGCAGGGGGCATTGTGGAATACACGATCACGGTGTTAGCCGGTGACGGCATCGGGCCAGAGGTGACGGCAGAAGGTAGCAAGATTTTGCAAGCGGTGGGAGCCCGGTTCGGCCACCGCTTCATTTTGTACCCAGCGCTGATTGGCGGCAATGCTATCGACGCAACCGGCAGCGCGCTGCCCGAGGAGACAGTCACAGCCTGTCGCAGCAGCGACGCCGTCTTGCTGGGCGCAGTCGGTGGGCCGCAGTGGGACAACCCAAACGCCAAGGTGCGGCCCGAGCAGGGTTTGCTTGGCATTCGGAAGGCGCTGGGCCTGTTTGCGAACCTGCGCCCGGTGACGATCCACCCGCTGCTGATAGACGCCTCGCCGCTACGCAGCGAGCGCCTCGTAGATGTCGACCTGTTGGTGGTGCGCGAGTTGACGGGTGGGATCTATTTTGGCGAGAAGCGCCGCGAGCAGGGGCAGGATGGCGAATGGGCCAGCGATCTCTGCATCTACACCCAGGCCGAGATCGAGCGTGTCGTGCGTATGGCCGCAGAATTGGCGCGCGGACGCCATGGCAAGCTCACGCTCGTTGATAAGGCCAATGTGCTGGAGACAAGCAGGCTCTGGCGCAGCGTGACAACACGGCTGATGCGCGAGGAGTTCAGCGACCTTCAGTTCGACTGGATGCTGGTCGACGCCTGTGCGATGCATCTTCTGCGCCGCCCAAGCGATTTCGACGTGATCGTCACGGAGAACATGTTCGGCGATATTCTGACGGATGAGGCCTCAATGCTGGCCGGCTCGATGGGGATGCTGCCCTCGGCCTCGCTTGGTGTCGGCGCGCACGGCGGCAAGCGTATGGGACTCTACGAGCCGATCCACGGTTCAGCACCCGATATCGCAGGGCAGGGCAAGGCGAACCCGCTAGCGACGATCTTAAGTGTGGCACTGTTGCTACGCCATTCGCTCGGCTGTGAGGCCGAGGCAGCCGCAATCGAAGCAGCCGTGAGCAACACCCTGGAGAGCGGCATTGTCACCGGCGATGTTGCGCGCCCTGGCCAGCGCAGCTACCATACCGCCGAGGTCGGCGACGCGGTGGCGCAGCGAATTTGAGAGGAGAATTCAGGAGTCAGGAGTCAGAATTCAGAAGTTCGCGTGCCGCCGTAGGGACGCAGCATGCTGCGTCCCTACGGCGACGCATGACACCATCCCCCGTCGGTCGGCCCGGCGTGTACAATTCCGTCCGTTGTCGGCGTGGCGTGGTAGAATACGTCGGCTCTTCTGAATCCTGAATTTTGGATCCTAACTCCTCCCCTATGGCTTGGATCGACTACGATACATACACCGGTGGACGTAAGCATAGCGTCGTTGGCGATGTGCATGTCTGGCGTGAGCTTACAAGCCCGCAGCTCGGTAACAGCCGCGATATTCTCGTCTATCTACCGCCTTCGTATGCGGAAAGTACGCGGCGCTACCCGCTGCTGTTTATGCACGATGGGCAAAATCTCTTCGATAGCGTGACAAGTTACGCGGGGGAGTGGCGCGTCGATGAGACGTTGGAGCAGTTGAGTGCGCAGGGTATCGAGGCGATTGTGGTGGGGCTGCCGAATGCGGGCGATCAGCGCTTGAACGAATACAGCCCCTATAAGGTGGCGCGTGTCGGCGGCGGGAACGCCACCGCCTATATGCATTTCGTGCTTGAAACGGTGCGCCCGCTGATTCTCGCGAGCTTTCGTGCGAGCGCCGAGCGCCGTGATACAGGGCTGTTCGGCTCATCGATGGGCGGCCTGATCAGTCTGTACGGCTTTTTGCCTACCCCGAGCACTTTGGCCTGGTTGGGGCGATGAGCCCGTCGCTATGGTTCGCCAATGCGCGCATCCTCGACTATATTCGTAAGCGCCCGTCCACGCTGGGCAAGATCTACTTCGATGTGGGCAGCGAGGAGCGCAGCCCGCGTAAGGTGCGCAGCAGCACACAATTTTACGATATGCAGCTGAACGATATTCTGCTGAGCAAAGGCTACCGAGCCGAGCAAGATTTGCTGTACGTACTGGAGGAAGGGGCGGGGCACAACGAGGTATATTGGGCGCGCCGGCTGCCGGAGGCGCTCACATTCCTCTTAACAGAATAAAAAGAGCCGGTGCGTGGCGGCAAAGCCACCATGCACCGGCTCTTTATTTTGCCTAAATGAAGCCTTTACCGCCCGAGTTCGGCGCAGCGTTGCCCGCGCCCGCGAGCAGGCCGAGGTCGGCGCTGCCGAAGGCGACAAGGGCGAACAGCAGGGCGACGAGGGCGAGCGCCATTAGCGCGTAGACCGTAGCCGTGTTAGCCGTGAAAAAGCCGCGTAGTATAAAACTTCTCCTATAGTTGCGAGCGATTACGAGTTGAGATTTTTATACTACAGAACATCGTAAGGCGTCGATGGTACTTTTGGTACTATCGACGCCCTTGCTTCCTAAATAAAACCGCGGCCACCACTCTTGGTGATACGCTCGTCGAGCGAACCAACGAAAGACTTAAGGCTTTCGGCGTCAAGCGCCTCAAGCGCGTTGAGTTCGTCCTCAGTGAGGTCGTATTCAGCGCAGGCGCTGCGCGCGCTGTCGATCAATTGCTGGCGAAACCCGGCGTCGACCACGGCCCGACCGATGACTTGCTGAAGTGCTTCCGACGACATCGTTAGCGGCTCCTTTCGTTGCTGGCTGTCATTCTACGGAGTTCACCCTGCGCACCGATGGTGCGAAAGATTTCGTGTGCCCGTTGTAGATACGTATTAGCTTGAGGAAGGTTGCGTTGATAGAGAACTTTTCCGTAGCGAGCAAGCGTACGGCCTAACTCATATGGACTTTGAATAGACTCCAATATGGCGATACTTTGCTGAAAACTGTTGTGCTCTATCTCATCAAGTTGAACGCTGGTTTCACCACGAATTCGTAACGCCATTCCATGTTCTAGCACACAACCAAGATCCTCTGCAAGCTGGCAGGCTTCACTAATATACTGCAAGCTTATTTTTAATAGCTCCATTTGTTCATTTTTGGGTAGATCTACAGAAAGCAAAAGTTGCGTTTCGCCCAAAGCGATTAACGCTTCAAGGCGCAGCTTTGGAAGATCTATTTGCTGGGCGATCGTCAATGCTTCCAATGCAAAGTCTTTCGCCAGTTGCGGTTTTTCCGCTGCATTATAGATAAGAGCGACATTTGCCAGCGAGTTTCCAACTTGGTAATGGTTTTCCTGCTCACGATAGATCAAAAGTGCTTTTTCAAAATATTGCAGACTATCTTTGTAGTCGCCACGATTGCCAGCGATTTGACCAAGTGTGTCGTAGACTTGAGCTAGGCCAAGGCTATCACCCATTTCCTCGCATAAGGCAAGTGCTGAGTTACATTCAATGGTTGCCTCGGTGTATTTATCGAGCTGATAGTAGGAATATGCCGCATTCAAATACAAACTGGTGAGAATGTATTTAGCGTTGAGGCGGCGGGCGAGGGCTTCGGCTTTGCCGTAGTGGTCGACGGCGGTGGCGAAGTCGCTCTGGAGCTGGGCGAGGTAGCCGAGGTTATTGTGCGAGCGCGCGCAGCCGTAGAGATCGTCGATGTCTTGCTGGGCGGCGAGCGCGTTCTCGAAGTGGTAGCGCGCCTGGGCGTAGTCGCCGC
>JAAUTF010000776.1 GCA_012031775.1 Candidatus Altimarinota bacterium
GGTCGAACCCGGCGTGACCCCGTTGTCGGTGTGCGGGCAGTAGGGGGTGGCAGCCTGCTACGCACCTACCGCCCGCGTCTATCGTCTCTCCACCGGCTGCGCCGCGTAAAACGGCACAATCAGCCAGTCGCCGTCCATCTCAGCACTGCCGGCCTCAAGGCCCGCCAGACTAGTCGGCAGCGTCATAATGCGGCGGAAGTCACCGATCTGCACCACAAGCTCATCGCCGTTTTGGTACAAATCGAGCTGGCTAACGTCGGCAAAAGGCAACCGGATCTTCACCCGGTAGCTGCCGTCGGCCAGTTTAGCGATATCGAGCGGCGCCTGCGTATACACCACCGCCGTCGGATCGCTCTCGCCATAGATGTCGTTGCCCATCTGGCGCAGCTTGGCGAGGCCAACTACCTCTTCTGAGTAGTACGGCACCTGGCGGATCGGCAGCGGCATAAAAGCTTGGTCGACCTCCTGCAGATAGCGCTGCTGGATGTTTTTCCAGTGATTAAGATAGCCGCTATCCTGGTCGAGCGGCAGGATCTTGTTGACCACAACCGTATCGACGGTCATACCGTACATAGAAAGATAGGTCAGCGCGCGCTGGCTCTCTTTGATCACCATCTTTTCGGGGTTCATCACCAGCCGGATCGATGTCTCGTGCGGATTGGAGAGCAGCGTCGTCACACCTTCCATCTGCGCGAACATATCGTCGATAGCGTCGTAGACCTCGGCGGGCGCGACCATTTTATTGAGGCCAGGCGTAATTCTGCTCATGGGCCGCAGCAGCGGCTTCACCAAAAAGCGTTCTGCGCCGCGTAGCATACCGATCGCCCATTTGAAGCTCTCGGGTGCTGAGAGCAACCGCAGCGTCTCCCCCGTTGGCGCGCAGTCGATCACAAGCAGATCGTAATTGCCCTGTTCTTTGTGCTTTTTGATACGAATAAGCGGGAAAGCTTCTTCCATCCCGGGCAGGATGCTCATCTCATCCGCGAGCACGCCCTGCACACCCTGTTCAGCCATTAACTGGGCGAAGTGCTGGCGCACCACTCCCCAGTTCTCTTCGATATCGTGGTAGATGCTCACTTCAAGCGCGTGGAGAGTCGGCGTGATGCGCACCGGATCGGGGCCGAGCGGCCCATCGAGATCGAGCGAGTCGGCCAGGCTGTGCGCTGGATCAGTGCTCATCACCAACGTGCGCAGCCCCATATCGGCAGCGCGCAGTGCTGTAGCCGCCGCAACGCTTGTCTTTCCGACACCGCCCTTACCGGTAAAAATGAGTGTGCGCATCATTGCCTTCCCAAAACTGGCTCTGCCAGCTACCGCGAAGAGCGAGAGCACCGTCCGGTGATGTGGACAGCGCTTTGTACTATAAGCAAAAAGGTAAGGATGTCGTTTTAAAAGGTTTTCTTGGCTGTAGTGCAATACTACCACGCTTGAAGGGTAGTGTCAACCAAAGTGACTTTTTTCTACCATGTCAATTTAGCCTCGCTAGCCGGTGTTTACAGCGCTGCACAGCTTTCGCCAAAGAGCGCTGCTTATACCTTTATTACCGAGAAGCGCTTCCTTGAAGCACCAAAGCGCACGAAACGCATACTATTGCGGCAAGCGCTCTAGCACAACACGCTGCAATGCAGGCGCGGCATGTTGACAAAATCTGTGCATATGGTACTATATTGTCTAACCGGTCGGTAAAGCGCGCCAAAGCGCGCCTTTTTTCAACAAAGTTTTCTTACTAACCGGTAAGATACAAAGACTTTCTTGACAAGCCTTGTGCATGATGATATACTCTTACTGACCGGTAAGAAAATACTGGCATATGGAATACAAAGAACTCAACCCAACCGCCGAGCGCATCATCATCGCCGCCAAGCAGCTGTTTATGCAGCGTGGCTACACGGCGGTGTCGATCAGCGACATCATCAAGGCGGCAGACATCACCAAGCCAACGCTCTACTACTACTTTCCCGACAAGGCCGAGCTCTTCGCGCAGATGGGGATCTATTTGCTTGAGGAGATGCATCACGATATGGATGCGCAGATCGACCACAAGGCAACAACCGAGCAGCAGTTGACGGCGCTCGCAAGCGTACTGCTCGCCCACCGCGACGGTAATCTCTCGCTGATGCTACACGAGATGGGCGAGCACCTTGCGACCGCTCATCAGATACGGCTCAGCCAGGCCTTTGAGACCAACATGATCGCGCCGATCTTTGGCGTGATGCAGCGCGCCGTCGAGCGCGGCGATGTACAAGGTGTGGTGCCCGAACTGTCTTACATGTTTTTGAGCGTTATCAGCGGCTTCTACGATCTCGTCAAGCAGCCCGAGCTGCGCCCGGATTGGGCCGGCGACACAACAATGCGCTTAAGTATCACACCCGAGAAGGTGACGAAACTGTTTTTGTACGGGGTGGCGCGCACGGCGGATATGTAGGGACGCAGTAGGCTATGCCTCTTTATGTCCGCCATATACAGCTTTAAACATCGTGTTAAGGAGAAACATCAGATGACCACGGTTCCGCAGACAAGCCCGAAACGTCGTTCGCGCGCCTGGCTTCCCATTCTTATTGCCGTCGTTCTTATCAGTGCCGTTGTCGGCACCCTTATCTATCGTAATGTCACCACGACCCAGTCCGATCCGCTGCAAGGCGGCGTCGCCACGCCGGTGACAGTTGAAACGCTGACGCTTGGTATTAGCGCGACCGGCCAGGTTGAGCCAGTGGTACAGGCCGAACTAGCGTTTATTGGTGCTGCGGGCCGCGTGAGCGAGGTGCTTGTCGCCGAGGGCGAGGTAGTACAGCTACGCGATGCACTTGTCCAACTCGATACACGCCAATTGCTGGCTGAAGTACAGGCCGCCGAAGCCAATGTGCTGGTAGCGCAGGCTGATCTCGAAGCACTGCGCGAAGGCGCGACACCCGAGCAAGTCGCCGAGGCCCAGGCCTCGATCAACTACACGACCTCGTCGGGTACGTTCACCGATGGCACCGCGTACCAGCTGCAGACGCCGAGCTACAGCTTCGCGGTCACGCCGGGCTGCCGGCAGCCCAC
>JAAUTF010000777.1 GCA_012031775.1 Candidatus Altimarinota bacterium
TATGCAGCCATGAATGCCTGGCACGGCCGTAACATCGACGTCCATGGGCGTGGCCGCCATTGCTCCACGGCCGGCGCCTCTTCTTCGAAGCCATTTTCCCGATGCAACCATCCGGCTGCCCGGTGGAGCCGTTGTGGTCCGGCTGCATGGCGGCCTGCCAGTCCGGGGCCTGATCCCGTATCACTTCCCCCAAGAGACTTCCGATGGACCTTCGTCGCGTCGCTGCAACCAGGTCTCGGTCGCCGTCGGCAGGGAACTTCCGTGCAGTGTCGGCAGATGATGTCGGGGAACTCGGCAACAGTCGCCGTGAGCCGCGCGTTTGCCGTCGCCAGCCTGCTCGTTGTCGGCGCGCTGACCTCGAGCGTGCCCGCTGCCACCGGCGCCTGACTCGCCTGCCGGCCTCGCCAATGTCGAGACCAGCAGGGCGCTGCTGGCGGTCAGGGCGGCAATGCCCACCAGCGCAGCGAGCCAGACTGGGATATGTGAGAAGCGCATGGATCACCTCACGGTCTGCGAGCATACTGGTCGCGATCCTCATCGCATCAGCAGGAGGATCATTCCAAGCGCCAGTACGACAAGCCAGCCAATACCGACATACACCTGCCACCGGCGCCAACGCGCTCGCCGACGAAATGGCGCAAGCGAGTCCTGCGTGCGATGGACTCGGCGCATACCCTTCGTCTTCGGCATCACGCCCCTCGCTTCAATGGCCAGCTACGCATAAACCGCGTAGCCCTGCGTGGTACAATGACGCGGTCGGCCTCAGGTGTCTCCTGGGTCCCGACCCCGATCGCGGAAGGAGTGGCAACCGCTCGCGATCGGGGTCTTCTTGTGCCTGATTGCGCAGCGTGATCCCCTACCGCTGACAGCTCGTCGAGCGCACGCTCCGGGCGCGCTTCAGACAGCCGTTGACGTACTCCTCCAGCGCGCTCTGCCGCCATGTATTCCAGAAGTCGGCGTGCATCGCCGCCCAGGAGATCGCGTGCGGCTGACCGCGCGGGCCGCCCAGCGTGAAGTTCCCGCCCGTGAACGCGCCGTCCTCGTAGGTGATGCTCAGCCGCAGCTTGGGCAGCTTGACCGGGTGTGTCGCCGGACACCGCTTCTGCTCGTCGGAGTAGGCCATGTGCCGGCGATGGTCGGACGAGTCCAGGTTGATGCCATCCCAGCAGTCCGGGAAGCGAATACTGAGCGACAGGTACTCGTCACGATCGCAGCGTGGCGGGTTGTTGCTGGCCAGTGGCAGGCCCGCACTCTGGTCGCGCCGGTTGCGGCAGAGCCAGTGGATGACCCCCAGCGGCTGCGTGCTGGTCGCGCGCGCATCGCCCGCGATCACGCGTAGGTCGGGCGGAAAGGCCTGGAGCGCAGCCGAGTCACTGGTGTTGGCGTAGTAATAGGCCCGCACGCGCCGCGGCGAGCGCAGAACGCCCTGCTCGTCATAGAGCGTCGGGACCCAGTACGACGCCGTATCGGCTTTGTCGCCGCAGGTTGTGCCGCCGCTGGTGAGCTGGGCGTAGGTCGAGAACGCGTTCGTCCCCATTGCGCCGAAGAACTGGTGCTCGTGGCTTGCGCCTGGCTGGCTGGGGAAGACGATCGGATCATCGCGGAGGCGATGGCCGAGCGTGCAGACGATCTGGAACCACGGCCCGTGGTTGGTCATATGATCCGGGCCGGGCAGCAGCGGCGGCTCGCTCGCTTGCGGAAGCGCCAGCTGATGATGGTGCGCATGAATAGCCTCAGCGCCCAGGATTGGCAGCGCGGCAGAGGCGCGCTGAGCCGAGATCAGCAGCACGGCGACGATCAGGATCGCTGCGATAACAAGGGCAGCGTGCCAGCGCTTCCAGCGTGAGCGCCAGGTTGGAATGTGCATGTGACGTCCTTTCGTCCGATAGGCACAGCAACGCCGGCCTCGTGCAACCTGGGTGGCCGTAACTCGCTTTAACACCGCGTGAGAACGGTTCACGCAGGGCGCAGCGACGCGTGCCCGCAGCTAACACGAAGCCTTGAGCCATCACACCGGCGAGGGATCGCGCACGAGGTGCTGGCCCGATGTCTCCTGGATTCAGGCCCGAAACACAGAAAGGAGTGGCAACCGCTTGTGATCGGGGTTCTTCTGTTGTAGCACGGTGAAGATGGGGAGTGCCTGGGGATTTTGTGGGTAGCGAGTGGGTAATTAGCTCAAATGTTCGTTGCGAAGGTAGGCAGTATACCGCACTGGAATGCGATTGGCGCATGTGACCCGCGACAGACGAGTCATCCGGGTGTAATCCTGATTATAGAAAATATGTTCTATCTTTCGTATACTGGGTATCCTTTCGACAGCACTGTTCTGGGGATGTTCACGACCTGCTACGTTGCAGCGGAATCCTGGTGCTTCGCCACACGTTGGGGAAGCTTCTCATACGCCGTCGGCCGCGCTCGGTCACCGACAACAACGCAGCCAGCTCATCTGATGAACAATCCTCGCACCGGCGAAGGCTACTATGGCGGTGGATGGGCGATCACGCTGGTCAATCTGTATAGCCTGGAGCATCTGCGGCCTGGCCGTCGCGCAGGTCGGTGCGTACTGGCTTGTTCCTTCTGTAGACGACACAGCCGCTCGCTCAGCGATTGTATTTCACCTCATTGGATTGACTAGTGCGCTCGCGGTGCTACTGGCTTCGGGATGGCAGCGACAGGCGGGAGGGACGAGCTGGGGTTGGTTACTGCTGGCGCCTGCGCTGGGCATCCAGCTCTGGGCAACCCTGCTCGATATCATCCCATCCGCGCTGCTTCCAGCAAAATCCTCACTCCTGAGCGTCGTCGTGATATGCCTTGCGGGTCTCGCATCAGTCTTTGGCCCGGCTCGACTCTGGGCCGAACAATCAATAACGGCCGGGAGCACGCTCCAGCGGCTCTTCGAAAGCGGCATCATCGCGCTCACCGCGTTCGCCCTCCTTGGCAGTCTCGCGCGGGTCACTCTCCCGGCCGTGGCCCATCGACCCGCGCCTGGTCGTGACGCTGATCGTCGTACTACCTCCTGTTGTGCGGCCTTGGCACGCTGG
>JAAUTF010000778.1 GCA_012031775.1 Candidatus Altimarinota bacterium
GCCGCCGCGCGACGACGGCGATCTGCGCAGCGACCGCGAGCGGGTGATCGACGGTCTGGCGCATCTGCCTTTCGGTATGGGGCGCAGTGGCCTGGCGAAGGTGCTGAAGGGCGGGGCGAGCAGCCCGGTGGAGCCGGAGCGCTGCCCCGAGCATGGTGCGCTGCGTCACCTCTCGCAGAGCGCGATCGAGGACACGATCGAAGAACTGATCGGCGAGGGCTACATTCACCGTGACGAACTCGACGAATACCGCCGCTTGTCACTCACGCTCAAAGGCAAAAAATCGCCTGTCTAAAACAAGGTTCGCCAGTACGGTCACGTACTGGCGAACCTTGTTTTAGACACGGGGTTGTGCTGGTGAGCAGTGGTAGCTGCGCCGCCAGCACTAACCAGCACAAACAGCTTTTTGCAACCTTGTCTAAGGGTGCAACGCGTTGTGCCCTATCCCTCGGTGATAAACCACTGACCGTTGACGCGTAACACCGGGATGCCCGGGCGCTCCTGGCCGAGTAATTCGGTGATAGCGCTACTGCGCTCGCGAATCGGGGTGCCGCTGGCATCTAGCCAGCGAAACTGCACTGCCCCATCGACGATAGTGACCCGCGCGCGTTCAGCATCCTGCTCAACCACCTCAAAGGTACTCCAGGTAATAGCGATATTAATCTGCTCGCCCGGCGCAAGCTGGCTGATACCGAGTGCATGCTGGGCGAGCATTGTGCCGAGGCGCGCGCTGGTCGGCACGCTCGCTCGGCGCAAAGTAGTAAGCCAGCGTCTCGGCCCACTTGCGGCGCGTCGCTACGTCCTGCAGATCAGGATCTTGAAAAGCCAGGTTAAAATTTTCCACAAAGTTCTGTACTGCGTCTTGCGGTGTACTGCCGCCCGCACCGAGGTTTTCGGCTTCAGGGGTAGCTGTACAGGCACCGAGCAGCAACAAGGTTATAAGCAGGAGGTAGCGCATTGTTAAAAAGAAGTCAGAATTCAGGAATCAGAACGCAGAAGCACTCATACACCTCGGCGTAAGCTCAGTTCATAAACCAAAACAGGTATGCAGTCCACTTCAGCGGGCTTGGCCGCCAATAGCCCAGCGCTTCTGGACATTGATTCATGACGCCGCTCAACGTCGGGTGCGCCCGCGTATGAACATGAAGACAGTATTCTGGTAGACCGCACGCTGCGGGCTCAAGCCCGCAGCTCATGGGGACGAAGCCCGCTCAAGAAGGCGAGATCCCCGATTTCATGGTTAACCTTCATCAGCGCCTGGGCGTGCGCGTCGCGCGGATCGCTGGGTCAACGACCAGCAGCGCGTGGGCGTGCGGCATAGCAAACCCGATGCGCTGATTGTGGCTGTCAGGCCTTCTGAGTCCTGAATCCTGAATCCTGACTTCATTAAGGCGTTGCCGTGGGCGCGTTCAGCTCGCGAAAGGGTTGTGGCGGCGCAGGCATAGCAGCGCGCAGGATCTGACTGCCGTTTACAAGGTAAATAATGGGCTTGCTGCTGGTTGCATCGACGTGAATCGCGGTTAACTCGTTTAGCCGCACGCTATCGTCGGGGCGCACCTTGATCTGTTGAATGACCTCGCCGCTCTGTTTGTCGAGCTGGATGACGCGCTCGTTAAGGCTGTCGAGGATAAAAATCCAGCCGTTGTTGGGGCCATCACCGGTGAGGTAGAAGCTGCGCACGGCGGTGATCGGCGGTGTAATATCGCCAGGTGTCAATTCGCTGACAAAACTGCCGCGGCTGTAGATCAGCACGCGCCCGTTCGACTGTAACAGATAGATATCGCCATCAACCGACATATCGATCACGGTGCTCAAGTCGCGGTTCTCGATGGCGGCAGGGTTGATCCAGAAATCCGGCGAGTCGCCGTAGCGGCCCGTACTGTACTTCAAAATTTCGTCTGGCGCTGCGCCCCAGACATACAGATTACCGTCGTAGGTCTCCATATCGAGGCGGTCGCCGATCGTCCAGATCTCGCTATCGCCGAGCTTGCTGTAGTTCCATGCACCCGCGTTACGGAAGTAGTAACCGAAGCCGCCCGGCCCTTGATCGACAGCAACGACTGGTCTTCGCGCCAGGTCGTCGCCCGCAACGGGCCGGTGACGGTCGTCTGCACCGGCTGGCTCGGGCTAAGATAGGCCTCGGCGTTCCCGCCATCGCGTGGGAAGCGATAGAGCCGGGCGGTCGCTTTGTCGCCGTCGAGTGCGTAAATATAGCGATAACCATCGAGCGTCACCGGATCGGTCACACTCGACGTTGCAGGCGGCACCACAACATTGCTGAAGCGCCCGGTGGGCGCGGGGTGAGTCGCCAGAATCTCGGGTGTGTCGAAGTAGGTGAGCCGCTGCACGGCGGCGAGCATCCGCTCATATTCGCGCTGCAAGGTCTGGTAGCGCAGCCAGAGCGCGGCGTTCGTTTCAGTGACGGCGGGGGTGGCGCGCACCTCGTCGATGGCCTGGCGTGCGAACTCGAGCCGCTCAAGGGCGGCGGCATCGTTGTTAGCATTGCGCACATCGGCGATGCGGCTTTCGGCGGCGCTAAAATACTCAAGCGCGCGTTGCTCGTCGTTCTGGCTCATCAGGGTGGTGCCGTAGAAGATCAGAATGATCACCACCAAGCTTAAGCCGAGCAGCAGCAGCCAGTTGAAGGGCGGGTTCTGTTTGCGGTACGAAAGGCCCTGCGGTCGCACGCGCGGCGGCGGTGGTGCCGAGGTGCGGCGGATCTCACGCTTGCGCAGCGCACTGTCTGCCGCGTTGCCAAGGCGTTGAAAGGGCAGCATAAGGCGCTCGCCAATGCTCATGTCGACGAGTGGGCGCAATTCGTAGCGCGAGCGATAGGGGCGGGCGCTGGCCGCTAAGGCCGCTGTATCGCTCAGATCCACGCGGCGCTGGGCGCTGGGCGCTGGGCTCTGGGCTCTGGCCCGCAAGCGTAGGATGTGAGCTTTACCAAACCTGCATGCGGTCCTGTGCATGATGACGGCTGTGTCGAGGCCAGCGCCTAGCGCCTAGCGCCCAGATTTCCCGCAAGCGTGCTACTGAGG
>JAAUTF010000057.1 GCA_012031775.1 Candidatus Altimarinota bacterium
TTAGCTAATGTGTAGAGCCTGTGCGCCTGTTTGGAGCGGGCAACGCCTCTCTGATGCGTGCGAGCGTGAAGCGCGAACACGTGTAGCGCAGTTCACGCTTCACTTGGTCTCGGTTTCCGGTTCAGCTTCCGGGCTGCCCTCACTAGCGACCTGTTCGGGTGGGTTGAGCGCATCGGCCACGAGCTGCAAAGCCAACGCCAGCTCGGTTGTCGCCTTACGAATCGCCTCAACGTCACTTTCCTCGCTGATCGTGCGCAAGGCGGTGATTTTATTCAGCACATCGTCGCGCAAAATCGGCTCGGCGCGCTCGCCGGCCTCGCGCAACAATTTCTCGGCCCCGTAGATCGTGCTGTCGGCGCTGTTGCGCGCGGCGATCAGCTCTCGCCGCTGACGGTCGCCTCGGCGTTTTGCTCGGCATCGGCCACCATCTGCGTAACTTCATCGTCGCTCAGGCCAGACGACGCCGTGATTGTGATGCGCTGCTCTTTGCCGGTGGCCTTATCGGTAGCAGTGACGTTCACAATGCCGTTGGCGTCGATGTCGAAGGTGACCTCGATCTGCGGGACGCCGCGCGGTGCCGCCGGGATGCCCGAGAGTTCGAAGCGATTGAGCGATTTGTTGAACTTGGCCTCGGCACGCTCGCCTTGCAAGACATGGATCTCAACCGCCGACTGATTTTCGCTGGCAGTGGAGAAAATCTGGCTCTTGCGCGTCGGGATGGTGGTATTGCGCTCGATCATCGGTGCCATCAGCCCGCCTAGCGTTTCGATGCCGAGCGTCAGCGGCGTGACATCGAGCAGCAGCACGTCCTTCACTTCGCCGCCGAGCACACCGGCCTGAATAGCCGCCCCGACCGCGACAACTTCATCGGGATTGACCGTTTTGTTCGGTTCTTTGCC
The DNA here is from genome assembly GCA_012031775.1 of Candidatus Altimarinota bacterium. GTDB lineage: Bacteria > Chloroflexota > Chloroflexia > Chloroflexales > Chloroflexaceae > JAAUTF01. The sequence continues at coordinate 900 of JAAUTF010000057.1, forward strand.
AAAGAACTTACGGACGGCCTCTTGCACAGCGGGCATTCGCGTCTGGCCGCCGACGAGGATGATCTCGTCGATTTGGTGCGGCTTCAGGCTGGCATCTTTCAGCGCCTGGCGCACCGGCTCCATGCTGCGCTCGATCAGATCGCCGGTGAGCTGTTCGAGTTTTGCACGGCTCAGGGTGTGATTCAAATGCTTGGGGCCGCTAGTATCGGCGGTGATAAAGGGCAGATTGATCTCGCTCTGCAGCACCGTACTCAACTCCATCTTCGCCTTTTCGGCGGCCTCTTTTAAGCGTTGGAGCGCCACCCGGTCGCTGCGCAGATCGATACCGTACTCTTTTTTGAACGCCTCGGACAACCAATCGATAATACGCTGATCGAAATCGTCGCCGCCGAGATGCGTATCGCCGCTGGTGGCGCGCACCTCAACCACACCTTCGCTCAACTCAAGGATGGAAACATCGAAGGTACCACCGCCAAGATCGTAGACGATAACGACCTCGTCGTTGTTTTTCTTATCGAGGCCATAAGCAAGCGCGCTCGCGGTTGGCTCGTTGATGATACGCAGCACCTCGAGCCCAGCGATCTTGCCGGCGTCTTTGGTGGCCTGACGCTGGCTGTCGTTAAAATAGGCGGGCACAGTGATCACCGCCTGGCTCACCGGCTCGCCGAGATACGCTTCGGCGTCGGCCTTCAATTTTTGCAGCACAAAGGCCGAGATCTCGGGTGGCGCGTAGTCGCGCCCGCTCATCAGCACGCGCACATCGCCGTTGGGCGCGCTGGTAAGTTTGTAGGGGATCAAATCTTTGTCGCGCTGCACGAGTTGGTCGGTGAGCTTACGCCCGATAAAGCGCTTGACCGAGAAAACCGTATTTTCAGGGTTTGTCACCGCCTGACGGCGCGCGACAAGGCCGACCATACGCTCGCCGTTTTTGCTCGTCGCAACCACCGAAGGTGTCAGGCGGCTGCCCTCGGCGCTGGGGATCACCACGGCCTCGCCGCCCTCGACAACAGCGACGACCGAGTTGGTGGTGCCAAGATCGATACCGATTACTTTCGCCATAGTTGTTACCCGCGCCCAACTTTGACCATTGCCGGCCGCAGTACGCGGTCGTTCAGGCGATAGCCGCGGCGCACAACTGCGATAACTTTGCCATCCTGGCCGGGCGCGTCCTCGTAGGTGATCGCTTCGTGCAGGTTCGGATCGAAGTCGGTGCCAAGCGCTTCGATCTCTCGTACGCCCTTGGCCTCAAGCGTTGTACGTAATTTATGCGCGATCAGTTGCGTGCCACCCCACCATGGTGTCGCTGCGATCTCAGTGGGCACGCTCTCGACGGCGAGATCGAAATCGTCGACGATCGGCAAAAGCGCCAGCAAGGTATCGGCACCGGCACTGCGGATCAACTCAGCGCGCTCAGCATCGGTACGGCGTTTATAATTTTTGAAATCGGCCATGGTGCGCAGCAGTTGGTCTTTGTGCTCCGCTGCCTGCGCCTCGGCCAGCAAGGCGCGTTGCTGTAGCTCAGCCATATCACTAACACTACCGTTCTCAGTTGCTGTATCGGCCACAGGATCTTCGTGGGTTGGTGTGTGGTTGTCGCTCATTAAAATACCTCGTGTAACTCAAGAATCAAGAACGAAGAACCGAGAATCACCCATCTATAGTCACTACTTCAGGCTACAAAATGGTTCTCGGTTCTTGGTGCTCCGTTCTACTGCTTATTTACTCCTCCGGCTGCCGTGGTTCGGCACCGTACAAGCCGCTCATCAGATCACTCATCACCGAGGAGATATAACGCACCGTTGAGATCGAGCGCGGGTAGGCCATACGTGTCGGGCCGATAACGCCGAGCACGCCGGTGACGCTGCCATCAACACCATAACGAGCCAGCACAACGCTATATTCGCGCATGGCATCCTCGCCGTGCTCGCCGCCAATGATCACCTGCACGCCGTCGCTGGCGAGCACCTGTGGAATGAGCGGCCCCAGCGCGCGCCCATTTTTGAGCAGTTCCAACGTACGCCGCATACGCTCAACGGCGCGCACCGCGTCTTCTTCACGCACCAGCGCCGGAATGAATTCGGGCTGGCTAAGCATCTCGATCAGGCCATCGCTATAAAATTGCTCGGCAGCCTGATCGGCATAGCCGCGCATTGCGCGCACCACCAGATCGTAGAGCAAGCGCTCGAAATCGTCGAGTGGCGCCGTCTGCGCTTGGGTCAGCAGCTCTTCGATCTGGGTGAAAGTACAATCCTGACAGCGGTCGCTAATACGGGCCGCGATGCGCCGTAGGTCTTCGCCGTTGCGCACGCTATCAAAACTGAGCGTCTGCTGCTTGATCGTTCCACCGTGAAAGACCAGCACCGCGAGCGCCATTGTCTCGTGGATCGCGATTAGTTCCAGGCTACGGAAGCGTAGAGTGTCACTGCGCGGCGGGGTAACGAGCGATGCGTTCTGCGCCGTGCGCGCCAGCACGGCACCGGCAAGCTGCAGCCACTGGTCGAGTTCGCCGCGCACCTGGTAAAACTGGTGGCGGATCATACGCTGCTCGGCCGAACTCAGCGCCAGCCGATCCATAAGATTCTCGACAAAATAGCGGTAGCCAATGTCGGTCGGCACGCGCCCTGCCGAGGTGTGTAAATGGGTGAGATAGCCAAGCTCTTCTAAGGCCGCCAGTTCGTTACGCACAGTGGCAGAGGAGAAATTAAGCCCATACTTACGCACAAGCGTGTCCGAGGCAACCGGTGTGGCTGTCTCGACAAACTCCTGTACAACGAGTTTCAAAATGAGCTGACGGCGCTCTGAAAGAAAGGCCGCCATACGCATGACCTCCGTCGTAGCTGTGGCGTAATGTACGATTAGCACTCATACAACGAGAGTGCTAGCTATTAAAGTTAAAGCATTGGCGTGCAGAATATTGCACGCCGATGAGTATTTTACCATAAAACGCCACTGCGCACCGTTAGAACGATGTTAACAGCTCACACACCTCAGGTACAATAGCGTTATGAACGATATTACCGCTGTTTACCGCGAGCGCCATGAGCGCTTTGGGGCATTGCACGAGCGCGCCGAGCAACGCTGGGATCAGGTGGCGAATGTACGCCTATTGCTGTTCGTAGTCGCGTTGGCGTCAGCTGTTTTCGGCTGGTGGCGCGCGACTCCCTGGTTCTTCGCCCTCGCCGCAGTGCTGCTGCTGGCCTTTCTCGTCGCTATCGGCGTACACTACCGTCTCGGCCTGCGCCGTCAGCGTTATGCCACGCTTATGGCTATTAATGCCGAAGGCGGCGCGCGCCTTTCACGCTCCTGGGCCGAGCTACCGCCACGCGATGCGCTCTCGTCGACTATCCCTCCGCTCGTCGGCGATCTCGACTTGCTCGGCCCGGCGTCGCTCGAACTGCTCTTGAGCACACCCGCCACACCAATCGGACGCCAGACGCTGCGCGACTGGCTGCTGGTGCCAGCCACACCAGCTACTGTCGCTGCACGTCAGGAAGCGGTGCGAGAGCTTGCGGCTCTGCGCGACTGGCGCGACGAGCTACAGCTCGGTGGTCGCCTGATCATCGCCCCACAGCACCAGTTTGAGGCGCTAACGAATTGGGCCGTGCAACCCGGGTGGTTGCGCGCCATGCCCTGGCTGATCTGGCTAAGCCGCGCGCTGGCGCTGTTTACCGTCGCTGCGTTGCTCGCGCAGGCCCTGGGCTGGATCGCTTTCCCGCTCGGTACGCTCGGCGTCGGGGTTAATATCTTGTTGACGCTGCTCTACGGTTTACGCGCCGACCGCGCGCTGGCGGCGCTTTCGACACGGCATAATGTGGTCGAGGCCTATGCCGGCCTGCTCCGTCTGCTGGTTGCACAAGAGTTTCAGAGCCCGTTGCTGCGCGCGTTGCAGGCCGAGCTACGCGTGGATGGCCATGACGCTGCCACCCAGCTCACCCGGCTCAGCCGTATTATGGCGCTAGCCGACCTGCGCGGGCAACATGTTGTATTTGGTGTTTCAGTTCACCACGCTGCTGAGCCTGCATACTCTCTGGCTGCTGGAAGGATGGCAGCAAACGGCGGGCGGAAGGCTGGCGGGCTGGCTGCGCGCGCTCGGTACGTTCGAGGCGCTCGGCGCGCTTGCAACGTTGCATCACGACCAGCCTGAGTGGGCCTTCCCAACGATCGACGCACACGCCGAGGCACTTGAAGCCAAGGGCATTGGCCACCCATTGTTGGCCGACAAGGTGCGCGTCGCCAACGAGGTACAGCTCGGCCCGCCCGGCAGCTTCCTGCTGGTGACCGGCTCGAACATGGCGGGCAAAAGCACTCTGTTGCGCGCGCTGGGGCTGAACATCGTGTTGGCCCAGGCTGGCGGCCCGGTCTGTGCGCGCGCCATGCTGCTCCCGCCGGTGGAGTTGGCGACGGCCATACGTGTGCAGGACTCGCTGGAGGAAGGGGTTTCCTACTTTATGGCCGAGCTGCGGCGGCTCAAACAGGTTGTCGAGCGCGCGGAGGAATTGGAGCGGGGATCAGGAGTCAGGAGCCAGAATTCAGAAGAGGCAGCGCACCCCGATGTGCCACGTCGACTGCTGTATCTGTTGGACGAGATTCTGCACGGCACGAACAGCGGGGAACGTCAGATCGCGGCGCGGCGGATCATCCGTCATCTGATCGACCAGGGCGCGATCGGGGCGGTGTCGACGCACGACTTGGAGCTGGCATCAACGCCGGAGTTGGCGGAGGCGACGGTGGCCGTGCATTTTGCCGAGGATTTTCGCCGCACGCCAGCGGGGCCAGAGATGCGCTTCGACTATAAACTGCGCCCCGGTATTGCCACCTCCACCAACGCGCTCAAGCTGATGGAAATCATCGGGCTGGAGGTGGGCACAATGGTAGAGCCGAGCGCTGAGAACTGAGAACGGAGAACCAATCAACTAACAGAGCGCACGCAGTCGGCGATTTTTCGCCCGCAGCAGCGCGACCGTAATCGCGAAGCGCTCTGCTATAATGACAGTATTCATGACACAGTGAGACAAAGGGGCGGCGCATATGCAAGAGTTTTTTGAGTTCTACCTTGGGGCGCGCGTGCTTTTTAAGGCGGGCATCGTCGGTGAATTGGGCGACGAGGTAACGCGTTTGCATGCGCAGCGCGCCTTTATCATCGCCGACCGTGGTGTGGTCAGTGCGGGCCTGCTAGAGCCAGTTCTTGCCGGTATGCGCCAGAGCCTGGAGATCGTTGGGGTGTTCGACGATGTACCGGCGAATTCTTCGGTGGCGGTGGTGATGCAAGCTGCCCAGCAGGCTAGCGCAGCCGGTGCCGATGTGATCGTAGCGGTGGGTGGCGGCAGCCCGATCGACACTGCCAAGTGCGTGCGCATTTTGTTGAGCAACGAGGGCCACCTGCTCGATTACCAGGGCTACAATGTTTTGCAAGCGCCGCTGGTGCCGATGATCGCCATTCCCACCACGGCGGGCACCGGCAGCGAAGTCACGCCTTTCGCCGTCATTCGTGATGAAGCCCAGGATCTCAAAATTACGTTTGCCAGCTCCTATATGGTCCCAACACTTGCGGTGCTCGACCCGCTGATGACGGCGTCGATGCCGGCGCGGCTGACGGCGGCGACCGGTGCCGATGCCTTGACCCATGCGATCGAGTGTTATGTCTCGACCGACCGCAGCCTATTTACCGATAGCCTAGCGCTGCACGCGATCGAGTTGGTGGCCGGTAGCCTGGCGACAGCGACCAGGCACGGTGCAGATCTCGAAGCGCGCAGTACGATGCTGATCGCCTCTTGCCTGGCTGGCATCGCTTTTAGCAATGGCTTTCTTGGTGTTGTACACGCCATGGCCCATGCTACCGGCGGAAAATTCCCGGTGCATCACGGCACGACCAACGCTATTTTGCTGCCCTATGGTATGGAATTCAACCTCAGCGCTGCACCACAACGTTATGCGCGGATTGCGCGGGCGCTTGGAGTGGACGCGGCGGGCAGAAGTGATGAGGCAGTGGCGCACAGTGGTATCGCGGCGGTGCGCGGCCTGCTGGCCGACTGTGGCCTGCCCGCCCGTTTGCGTGAGATCGACGTACCGGCAGACGCGCTCGATCAAATCGCCGAGATCGCGCTCACCGATGCCGCTATTTTTAATAATCCGCGCTCCGCTGCTCTTGAAGATATTCGAGCTATGTTGCAGGCAGCGTGGTAGGGGCGCAGCAGGCTGTACCCCCTACCACGCCGCCTATTACACGATCACGCTGCCGGGTGCGACACACGCGCCAGCGGCGACGGTTGTGTTTTCGGCGATCACTGCACCGCGTGTGCGCAGTTGGGTGGCGCTGAGCAGGCCTGCTGTATGGGCGACGGGCCGTAGCTCGGTGAACTCTGCCGCCGCGAGCTGTGCAGCGTCGCCGATCCGGGCTGCGCTATCGAGCAGGCTACTTTCCACCAGGCAGGACGCACCAATGCGCGCGCCCGCGCCGATCTGCGCGTCGCGCAACGTTGTGCCCGCGCCAATCTGTACCGCAGCATCAAGGCTGCTGCCAATGATCGTCGCGCCCGCGCCGATCACAGAGCCATCGCCGATGCGAGTTGGACCGACAATACGGCAGTTCGCGCCGATCGTCGCGCTGCCGATCTGCACAGCGCCCTCAATATGTGTGCCCGCTCCAATTGTCGCGTCACCGCTAATGCCATGGGGTGAACGGTAAGCCAGTGCGAACTGCGCCGCGCTCAACGCCTCCCAGGGTGTGCCGACCGGCACCCAATGCCCGGCACAGACGGTGTACGCTACGCCGTGGCGGGCGGCGAGCAGCTCGATCACATCGGTCAGCTCGTACTCGCCACGCGGTGAGGGCCGAATGTTGCGCGCCGCGTCGAAGACCTCGGCGTCGAAATGGAAAATGCCGGGGTTAGCCAGTGCATGGGGCGGCGGCGTGGCGGGCTTCTCGATAATACGGCGCACCATATTGTCGGTATCGATGTCGAGCACGCCGAAGGCGCGCGCATCTTCTACCGGCAGCGCGGCCATGCAATAGCGCTGGCCGCAGACGCCGAGCACATCCAGCCGACTGATCAGGTTATCGCCGTAGAGCATAAAGAAGGGTTCGCGCACCACATCGGCGACGGTGAGCAGGGCGCTGGCTGTGCCATTTACCCGGGGTTGCACATGATACTGAAGCGCGATGCCACGATAATGTGTGCCAAAAGCGCTTTCGAGCATTGCCGCACGGTAGCCAACCACGAGTGTTACACGGTCGACGAGGCCGTGCAGTTCGTCGAGAATATGCGCCAGCAGTGCCCGTCCGGCAAGCGGAATAAGCGGTTTTGGGCGCTGGCTGGTAAGCGGGCGGGTGCGTTTGGACTCACCGGCGGCCAGAATCACCGCATGGCGTGTAGCACAAGGAGCAAACATATGGTATCCATAAGTGTTGAAGAATGCGACACACTGTACGATACCATAAGAAAAACGCCGTAGGGATGCAGCATACTGCGTCCCTACGGCGCGTCGTCAAGCACGCGCTTGTTAACTCGCAAGTCTGCTGGGCCAGCAAAATGGCCTGGGCGACATCGTGCATCGTTTTGCGGCTGTTCATAGCGAGTTGCTGGATCTTGCGGAAGGCTTCGGTCTCGGTGAGGCCCTGGCTATCCATAAGGTAGCCCTTGGCGCGCTCGATGACTTTGCGCGTCTCGATGCGCTCGCGTAGCTGGCGTGCTTCGCGCTCGCGCTGATAGTGTTCACTCCAGCGCGCGCGTGCCACTTCGATCAGCGGCATCAGCTCGGCCTCGCGCACAGGCTTAACAAGATACCCTAGCACACCGGACTCACGGGCGGCGCTGATCAGTTCACGGTCGCTGTAGGCCGTCAGCAGCAGCACTGGAGCCAGCCACTCGTCGCGGATAGTGCGCGCGGCGCTGATGCCGTCCATACGCGGCATCTTGACATCGAGCAACACAATGTCGGGCCGCAGCTGGCGAGTGAGATTCAGGGCGCTCACGCCGTCGCCAGCCTCGCCAACCACCAGATACCCGAGCTCGACCAAAGTCTCGCGCAGGTTCATACGAATGAGCGCTTCGTCATCGGCGATCAGTACACGCGTCTCCATAGCTCTCTCCTCTGAAAGCAAAAGCCCCTGGCACGCCAGATGGCGTTGAAGGGGCGTCGATGCGCTCATATTCACTTTAGTTTAATGGATCGCGGCCCGCAGAACTACAGCCAACCTGTACAAAATCATTGTTGAGGCTCTTGTGCAAGGGGCGCAACATGCTGCGCCCCTCTTGCACCGCTACCGCGGGGTAACGCCGTGGCCTGCGGTGATGTTGGAGAGATCGAGGGTTGCGCCGCGTTGCTCGAAACCGCCGATAAAGGGGTTCTCGGTCATAAACATCGGTGTATCGAGATCGACGAAGCGGAAACCGCCAAGGCCGGCGGCAAAACACGCGGAAGTCGTCATCGCCAGGATAGATTCGACCATACCACCGATCATCAGGCCGATGCCGGCAGCGCGACAGATGGCGAAGATCTCCAGCCCCTCCATAATGCCGCTCTTCATCAGTTTAATGTTAGCGACCTGAGCAGCGTGCTCGAAGGCCAGCCGCAGCGCCTCGGCCGGCGTGGTGACGCTCTCGTCGGTGGCAACTGTAACACCGCCCCACTGGGCGACCTGGCGCAGACCGGCCCAATCGTCGCGCGGGACAGGCTGCTCGAAGAGCACCGGCGCAACCCCCTGGATATGCAGTGCGCCGAGCATGTTGAGCGCGCTATCTGCCGAGAGACCGCCATTGCCGTCGAGCAGAATTGGCGCATCGGGAACAACGTTATGCACAGCGATGATACGCTCAATATCGAGCTGCAAGTCGCCGGCACCGATCTTGATTTTGATCGTCTGAATACCCCGCTGCTGAATATCGAGCGCTGCGGTAATCGCCTCATCGACCGAACCGGTGGTGATCGTCATATCGGTTTCGAGCGTGCGGCTAGCACCGCCGAAGTAGACCCAGAGTGGCAGCTGGGCGCGGCGGGTGAGCGCGTCGAGCAAGGCGGTTTCGATCGCACAGCGCGCGGAGGCCGCCTTGGTGATCTCGCGCCTGACGACGAGGCCGATCTGACGCCACTCGCGCACGTCGGCACCCTCGATCTTCACGCGGATAGCGTTGATCGCGTCGCGGGCCGCGTCTTGCGTCTCGCCGTTAAAAGCGGGGAACGGCGCGGCCTCGCCATAGCCGCGCGTGCCATCGGCCAGTTCAACTGTGACGAGTAGATTGCGCGCGATATCCTGCGCACCGCCGGCAATGCCGAAGGGCGCGGTGAGCGGAATGTTGAGATCGCGGACGCTCAGAGAGCGAATCGCCGTCGGTGCTACCATAGTACTTCTCCATCGAACCTTGGTTGCAGTATAGCATATAGAAGCCAGGACTCAGGATTCAGAAGGCCGGAAGCGTGAAGCGTGAACTTTTGCTAAGCCAAGCAGTTCAAATCACGCATCCCGGATCACGCCTTACGCCAGAAGCGCTCTGCCGTGCGTGCTATAATGCACAATTATATAGATACAGAGTGGAGGGTGTATTGATGCGGCACATCCGTGCCTTTATGTTAGGCATTACCCTGATCGCGCTCGTGGTCGGCTGCGGCGGCTTTGTCGCGCTGAGCGAGCTGCGCGCGCCGGTCGCCGAGGCGGGCGATCCGGTTGAGATAGAGATCGAGCCCGGCGATAGCACATCGGCGATTGCGACCAAGCTGAGCGCCGCCGGGCTGATTCGCCAGCCAGTGCTGTTCAGCACCCTGGTGCGTCTGCGCGATCTCGACGACCAGTTGGAGGCCGGCGTATATGTGCTCAGCCCCACCATGACCATGGATGAGATCGTGGTCTTGTTGCAGAACAGCCAGGTAGCGGAAGCGGAACTAGTATTCCGCGAGGGCCTACGCCTTGAAGAGATCGCGGACATTGTCGACCGCAGCGGTGTGGTGAGCGGCGAAGATTTTCTCGCCGCAGCACAGGACGGCGAGCGCTTTCGCGCCAACTATTTCCTGCTTGCAAGCCTGCCGGAAGGGGCCAGCCTAGAGGGCTATCTGTTCCCCGATACCTACCGTATCGCCTCGAATGCCACTGCCGACGATATAGTGGCGCTGATGCTCGATCGCTTTGTGGAGCAGTATGCCACGATCGAGCGCAGCGTGCAAGTGCCGAATGTCACCGTTCACCAGGTGGTTACCATGGCCTCGATCGTGCAGCGCGAGGCGGCTCTGGCCGAGGAGATGCCGCAGATCAGCGCGGTGTTTTGGAACCGCCTGCTGCCGGAGAACGCGCCGGTGGTGGCGGGCCGGCTTGGTGCCGACCCAACCGTGCAGTACGCGCTAGGTTTCAGCGATACCGAGCAGACCTGGTGGCGCAAGAATCTGACGGTGGAAGAGCTGGCGGTTGACAGCCCGTATAATACGCGCGTCCGCGAAGGCCTGCCGCCCGGCCCGATCGCGAGCCCAGGCCTGACGGCGCTCACTGCGGCGGCCCAGCCTGACAGCAGTGCGCCCTACCTGTTTTTGTGGCCGATTGTGCGCTCGATGGCACCCATAACTTCGCTATCGATTTCGCCGAATTCCAACAGTATGAGGCGGAATATCTGGCCTGTAGTTGAGGTTAGTGGTTAGAGGTTACAGGTAACAGAGTGGCAAATTAAAGGGAGTTTTACATCCGCTGCGCACTGTGCGGTTAAACATATGAAAAAGATTCTTTTGCTCGGCGACCCGGTAGCACATAGTCGCTCGCCCGCGATGCAAAATGCGGCGCTCGAATACCTGAGCTTTGCGGCGCGTTACGAGGCGCGCCACACGACAGCTGCGGAGCTTGCGGCAACGGTGGCGGCGCTACGCGACGATGATGTACTCGGTGCAAATGTTACGTTGCCGCACAAAGAAGCGGTGCTGCCCCTGCTCGACACGATCGAGCCGGAGGCCGCGCAGATCGGTGCAGTCAATACGATCTACAAAGGCCTAGAGGGCGAGCTGGTGGGCGCGAATACCGATGCGCCAGCGCTGCTGCGCGATCTGGCCGAGCTAGGTTTTGCGGCGCAGGATCGCCAGGTTGTTGTTCTAGGGGCGAGCGGCGCAGCCCGGGCCGCGATCTTCACTCTGGTAAAAGCAGGTGCAGCCCAGGTGTTGGTGGCAAACCGCACCCTGGAGCGCGCCGAGAACTTGCTGGCCGACCTGTTTTTGGCGCTTACCGATGAGCAGGGCTTGCTGTTTAACGGCCAGTTGCCGCCGGCGCTGCTGGCCTTCGCGCTCGACGACCCCGAGTTAGATGAGTATGTCGCCGATGCCGATCTACTCGTCAACGCTACATCGCTCGGTTGGCACGGCGACGAGACACCGCTGACCGACCCGGTGCTCAGCCCGGACGCGCTGGTTTACGATATGGTCTATCGGCGCACACCGCTAATGCGTGCGGCCGAGATGCGTGGCGCGCGGGCGAGCGATGGCTTGGGTATGTTGCTCTACCAGGGTGCGCTGGCTTTCGAGCACTGGACAGGACAGGCCGCACCGCTCGACGTGATGCGGCGGGTGTTGCGCGATTCGTAGCGACGCTATTCGGATGAAAGATTATGGTTTGTTATGGATTGTTCGTAGCGTCGCTGCGAACAATCCATAACAAATGTAAACTATATATGGCGCAGCTCATCCCACTCTTCGTCTTTATCGCCGGTTTGCTGCTAGGTAGCTTGCTTAATGTCCTGATTATTCGTATTCCGCGCGAGCGCGGCTTGCTCGGTTGGCCGCGCTGCACACGAACTGGTGTAGCGCTGGCGCTCTGGCAATTGCTCCCGATCGTCGGCTGGCTTATGCAGCGCGGTCGCGCGCCGATGGACGTCGGCTGCACTGGGTCTTTCCAGTGGTAGAGCTGTTCACGGCTGTAGTCGTCACCGCGTTATACCTACGTTACGGTTTTACCGACAGTTTCGCCTACGTGGTCTTCGTCTGCAGCGTGTTGATCGTCACCGGCGCGATCGACCTCTTGCACCGGTTTATCTACACTTTTGTGATCCTGGGTGCCGCGCTGCTGACATTGATCTTCGGGCCGCTGGTGGGGCTGAGCTGCTGGGTGTGCTGCTCGGGGCGCTGGGCGGCGGCGTGGGCTTTGCGCTGCTCTACGGGTTGGCGAAGCTACTCTACCCCGGCAAAGCAGCACCTTTTGGCATGGGCGATGTCTACCTGGCGATATTTATCGGCGCAGCGGTAGGCCTGGTGAATCTATTTCCAGCGCTGTTTATCGGTATGCTGATGGCGGGAATCGTCGCAGCGGTGATCGTGGTGGGGCGCGCAACAGGCCGTCGTAATACTCCGGAGTACATCTCGTACGGCACGTATCTGTGCCTGGGGACGATCGTCTTTATCGCGATGGGGGGGCTGGGGTGAAGGAGCAGACGATGACGACGGCAACAACACTGCCGTCGTCACCACATGGTCTATTTAAATATTGAGCTTCAGCTTGCGCTCGTTATCCTGGAGGGCCATACCGAAGATCGCGAGCGTTGGTGCCCAGAGGCCAACGAAAATACCGAAGCGCTCAGCATGTGCGGCGTCGTCACTGCGGCGGAAGTTCCACACCAGAATGCTCAGCAGGATCGAGGCGAGCGACGCGATGTAGGCCATGTTCGAAGTGATACCCACTTTGCTTATCTGATCGATCACAGTTGGCTCCTCTTCTAAGGCAAAGGTTGAACAAAAGGTTATGTTGTTGCCGTCCCAGCAACAACCTCCTCTTTTATTGTACCAGAATTGGTAGTGCAATCGTTGCAAATATTGTGCAAATAGCGGGCGAGAGGTACCAGATGGCTAGCGACCAGACAGGAACAGAGAACGAGATGCAGGCTGAGCTAGCGCAACTCGCGGAGCAGTACGGTGTAGGCAGCTACGCGCGCCATATTTTCCTCTGTGCAGAACCGAGCGAGGCTAAGTGCTGCAGCTACGAGACGGGTGTGGCGTCGTGGAATTATCTTAAGAATCGCTTGAAGCAGCTAGGCCTTTCATTGGCAAAAGGCGGCGTCTACCGCACCAAGGCGGGCTGCTTGCGGATCTGCGCACACGGCCCAATCGCCGTCGTTTACCCCGAGGGCGTCTGGTACCACTCGTGTACGCCAGAGGTGCTCGAACGTATCATTCAGGAGCACCTGATCGGCGGCAAGATCGTTGAAGATTACGCTTTTGGATTGAATCCGTTACATGCGCCGTAGGGGCGCAGCATGTTGCGCCCCTACGGTGCGCGAAGATTAATAAGCCCCGCCTGCGTAAGTCGAAATCCACAGCCCTGGTAGAATTCCTCCAGGTGGTCTTCGTAATCGACGTGCAGCCACTCGCAAGCGGCTGCGCGTGCGGCGACCACCGCGTTTTGTACTAGCCCAGTGCCGATGCCGCGTCGTTGCCAGCCAGGGTGTACGGTGGTATCGAGCAGAAAGGCATGTACACCGCCATCCCAGGCGACGTTGACGAAGCCGATGAGCTGTTCAGCGTTAAAGGCGGCGACATAGACCAAGCTGCGACTCAGCACCGGCGCAAAATCGCTATCTGTGTGCGACGGCCAGGCGGCGGCGAAGAGCGCGTTAAGTTGCGTGTTGCTGAGCGGTGGGCTCAGGTGGAATGTGATCGCTGCTTCCATTTTTTACTGGTGGTTGCGCGCCAATCATATCTCCTCACTCCGCTGCGCGCCGCTCGGAATGGCATGGAGAAACACCGCGTGCCTTGTGTTATTGAAGCACTAGCCTTTGTAGCGCCAGGGCAACGCCGTCTTCGTCCGGCGTTGGCGGTATGATGGGTGGCGGCGGCCCAGACTTCGGGCGGCGCGCCGCCCATCGCCACGCTGGTACCGGCCACACGGAAGGTGCTCAGGTCGTTGTAGTTGTCGCCGATGGCGAGTACATCTTCGGGTTGCCAGCCGTGGCGCGCGATAATCTCTTGCAGTGCGGCACCTTTGTTAGCGCCGGGCGGCATGGTTTCGAGGAAAAGCGCTGAGGTGCGCACCACATCGGCGCGCTCGCCGACCGCCTCTTTCACCTGCTGATCGGCCGCACCGGCTGCGGCGAGCGAGAGCACCTTGACCGGCTCGGGCACGTGCTCTGCGCGAAGCTCGGCACCACGTCGGCGGTGCCTCGCCATACTC
>JAAUTF010000779.1 GCA_012031775.1 Candidatus Altimarinota bacterium
GGGCGCTGATCGTCAAGCCCGAGCTGCTGCTGGCCGACGAGCCGACGGGCAATGTCGATCCGACGCTGGCGCGGCGGCTGCTGCGCCTGTTCATGGAGCTGCAGCAGCTTGGCACGGCCGTGGTGATCGCCACCCATGACATCGGTCTGATCCGGAAGTTCAGCGCGGATGTGCTGCGCCTTCAGCACGGCCTGCTTGTCAGCGATGCCGAGCATCAGGGACCCCGGGTCACGTGATGGCGGCGGGGCGAACGCGCAGACAGGCCGAACGGCCCGCCAGCTGGCGCTCTCCTGCCGGGAGAGGATGCGCGCGAGGCGGCGCTCCTGGGTGGGCGCGCTGAGCCCTAGCCGCTCACAGAGCCGCGGCAGCGGTACAAATAGCTCATTTGGATTGAGCTCCAGTAAGCTGAATATATCGTCGGCAAAGAACCAGGGGCGCTGATCTGGTGCAGAATAATTCATAACCTTTCCTCATTGGGTGATACAACGTGATGCGCCACGTGTGAAACCCATTGTTACGCGTCACGCGTCGTGGATCACTTTGTTAAGTATACGAGGTTTTTAGCAATGCAGGTTCCACGTGGTAAGGGCGGCACGGGCCGAGTAGCCGAATGGGGCGGGCCGACGATCTTTCTTGTGCTGGGCACGCTGTTTATGCTGATCGGTGGTCTGGTCAGCTTTTTTATTGCGCAGTCGGGGCAGGCTAATGCCGAGCGTGCTGAAGGCCTGCTGCCGATCTCTGGGCCAGCTTTTAACGATGGTACGCCAGGGCGCGAGGTGTTGATCGAGGGAGTGGTGAGCGCACGCAACCGCGCCCGCTTCCGCGATTTTGTCGCCTACTACCGCGAGGAGTATCGCGGTACCGACGAAGATGGCGATGACCAGTACGAATTGATGGAGACTGTCGCGCCCGCTCTGCTTGTCGATCTGAATGGCACGCTGGTGCAAATCGCGCGCGATAGCTACCGCTTTGATCTTCCGCACGCTAGGTGGCAGGATCGCCCTGGCCTGGAATACAGCGTGTTCGGCGACGAAGCGACCAGCATCTACTACGGCTTTGTCGCTGAGCGGTCGGTGATGGCGATCGGTACGCTGGAGCGCGGCGCAGAAGGGCTGGAGCTACAGGCCGAGTTTGTCTATGGCGGCACACGCGCCGAATACATCAACCGCGAGCGCAACAATGTGCGCTTCGCCTGGATCTTCGGCGCGATTTTTGGCGGCGTCGGCGCGATCTTTGTCGTTATTGGTGTTTTTTGGCTGCTGAATATGCGGCGGCGGTCGATGATTGTGCGCGTGTAGGGGCCGAGCATGCTTGACCCTTACGCACGCTTCCAAAAAACTACATGACCCCAAACATCTACTACGAAAGCGCAGCCGAATTGGCCAGGCGCATTCGCAACCGCGAATTGTCTGTTGTCGAAGTGGTTGAGGCGCATCTACGGCGTATCGAGGCGGTGAACCCTGCTGTCAACGCGATCGTGACGTTAACTGCCGAGCGCGCGCTGGCCGCTGCGCAGGTTGCCGATGCCACACTGGCACAAGGCCAGCAGCCAGGCTTGCTCTGCGGCTTACCGGTGGCGCATAAGGATCTTGTGGAGACGAAAGGCATTCGCACTACCTATGGCTCGCCCATTTTTGCCGACCATGTGCCCGACTTCGACGCGCTGATCGTCGAGCGGCTGCGCGCCGCCGGGGCGATCACGATCGGCAAGACCAATACACCGGAGTTTGGGGCCGGCTCACAGACTTTCAACGCCGTTTTCGGTGCGACGCGCAACCCCTACGATCTGAACAAGACGTGTGGCGGTAGCAGTGGCGGTGCGGCTGTGGCGCTGGCGTGTGGTATGGTGCCGCTCGCCGACGGCAGCGATCTCGGCGGTTCGCTGCGCAACCCCGCCGGCTACTGCAACGTCGTTGGCTTTCGCACCTCGCCGGGCCGCGTGCCGACGTGGCCGAGCGCGACACCATTTTTGCCGTTTGCGGTCGACGGGCCGATGGCGCGCAGCGTTGAAGATGTCGCGCTGATGTTGGCCGCTATTGTCGGCCCCGACGTACGCGCACCGCTCAGCATCAGCGAGCCAGGGTCGATCTTCCTGCCGCCGCTCGACCGTGATTTGCGCGGGCTGCGGATCGCCTGGAGCGCCGATCTCGGCGAGCTGCCGCTCGACCCGCAGGTACGTGCCATTGTCGACGCCCGCCGCGCCGATTTTGAAGCGATGGGCTGCATTGTTGAAGAGGCAAGCCCCGATCTGCGCGATGCCGACGAGGTATTTACCGTTATGCGTGCCTTCAGCTACGCCCTGACGAAGAGCGAATTGTTGGCACAGCACGGTGACAAACTTAAAGATACCGTGATCTGGAACATCGAAGCCGGCCAGCGCCTGAGCGGGCCGCAGGTGGGCCGAGCGATGCGGTTGCATGGCGAATTGTATCAGCGCGTTAGAGCGTTTATGGAGCGCTACGATGCGTTGGTGACAGCAGTAAGCCAGGTGCCACCCTTCGCTATCGAGCAGCCCTATGTCACTGAGATTGCCGGCGTTGCGATGCATAACTACATCGAATGGATGCGCTCCTGCTACTACATCACCGTCACTGGCCTGCCTGCTATCGCCGTCCCCGCTGGTTTCACCGCGAGCGGCCTGCCGGTGGGCCTGCAGATTGTAGGGCGCTACCGCGCCGAGCGCGCCGTGCTGGAACTCGCTTACGGCTATGAACAGGCGACGGGGTTTGGGAGGAGGAGGCCGCATGTTTAAGAACCGAGAACTGAGAACTGAGAACCGATATCAGGAGCAGGTTAGCTACTGGTTCTTAATTCTCGGTTCTCGGTTCTAATATTCTGCTCCGTGTTACAATACCTCATATCATTTCAAACTATAAACTCGGAGCGCTGCAATGGAACGCACCCAACTCGTCGAAGAGCTGCGGCGGCTCGTTGGCCCGCGCAGCGTGGTGGATGACGCTGATGCCTTGCTGACTTACGATGCCGACGGCTGTGTGATGGACACCGGCAGTGCCGCAGGTTGTTGTCGT
>JAAUTF010000780.1 GCA_012031775.1 Candidatus Altimarinota bacterium
GCTGGAGAGTGTCAAACTGACTGATGAGTCCTCCGATGTGCGGGAACGTGTTGATTTGGCGCGAGGAAAAGTCGAGGAACTCGAACAACAGATTGATACCGATACGAAGGATGAGCGGATGGACCTCAATCCTCAATCGTATCGGCATCCAGATGACACAGTGGGCACAAGTGTTGGATCTTGAACATAGTGGAAATCCCGTTCGCCTTGACGTCAAGAACCTGACTGTCGTGGTAGACCGGGAAGAAAGCCCTATCACGCTTCCCAGGATGGGTGCAGGCAAAAACTGGGTTGGCTATCACCTACTTGCACATCTCGGCTTGCATCAGCACTTTACGCAGCATGCTCGCCCTGTTCCTCGTTTTCTATTTTTAGATCAACCAACCCAGGTCTACTATCCCAGCGATCAGGACACCAGTTTGAACGGCGCGATCGATGCATTGCAAGATGATGATCGGCAAGCTGTTGCCGCCATGTTCAAGCTCATCTTCGATGCTGTAGCAAGCTTTGATGGCAAGTTCCAAGTTATTGTGACTGACCATGCCGATCTCGTAGACGAGCGATTTCAAAGTGCTGTCATAGAACGGTGGCGCGGTGTGCATGCCCTCATTCCCCAAGATTGGCTTGAACTTGAGCCATAGCGTAACTCCAACTTGCCGTTCGCTTAATTTGGTAGTGTCAGGCAGGATTCGTGGCGAAGCGAGCACTTGTTCTTTATATGATACCGGAACGCCGTTTAGGGCTTTCCAATGCAGCGCCGCAAAGCCACTAAACATGTGTTCTAATCAGTAAAAAACCTCCTGACACTACCAGAAACATTAACTTTTCAGCTATTACTTCTGATGTATTCACAAAACCACTTCCGTACTCCTTCCCGATCCAGCTCCAGCTTGCGCTGCACATTCTTCCAGTGGGTGGTCACGGTCGATGGCGAGATCGACAGCTGAGCGGCGATCTGCGCTCGCTCCAGGCCATGGTATTCCAGCCAGAGCACCTCCAACTCACGTACGCTAATCACAGTGTCGGCAAAGCGCCGCAGGATCTCGGCGGGGATGACGGTGCTACCGTGCAGATTTGCGATGTCATCGACGAGCCAGCCCTCCGCATCCTCACCGCTGGTGAGCCCGTCGACCGCAGCGCGGAGCTTGGCGCCAAGCGAGGGGTCACTCATCAGAAAGATACGATGCACATCAGCCTTGACCAGCGCACGTGCCTGGATAGGGGTGGCAGCGATGAGGATCAGTGGAACGCCGTAGGGCCGGATGATCGGGGCAATGGCGCTGTACATCGCTCCATCGCTGATCACAGCGGTGACATTCAGCGTCTCCATGATCTTGCGCAGCGCGCGGGGGTTCTCCGCACGCATCGGCGTCACGACCGGGCTGATCATCTGGCTGAGCCACGAGCGCAGATAGTCGTCGGTGGCGATGACGACGATTCGCCGGCCGCTGAGGCGCGCACGCTGCTCCTGCACCACCTTGTAGCTCTGCGCGCGCACGAAACGCAACGCGCCGCTCTCAGTCACCGGCGGGGTTGGCCGCTCAAATGCCGCTTGGAGGCTCTGGGTGAGCCTGGGCACCAATACCGGCTTGATGAGCGCCGGTAGGCAGGCCAGATCCTTCAGCACCGGCAGGGCCTCTTCCTTCCCTGTATAGGGTAAGATCGGCAGTGTCTGGCTCAACTCGCGAATCTGCGCGCACACGTACTCCCCATCAACATCGGGCAGCATCATATCCAGGATCACCAGGTCCAGGGCCGGCAGCCACTGGCGCACGAGGTCAAAGCCCGCTCAGCCCATCGGCCGCTTCAAGCATGCTCCCAGTCCGCCGGGGCATGGTCGCGCACATAGTTGCGCGCATCCAGGCTATCTTCAATCAGCACAACCCGCCTCATCTGATCGCCTCCTCTTCACGGGGTAGCCGCACCCAGAAGGTGCTCCCGCCCCCAGTTTCACTTTGTACGCCATACGCACCACCAAGGTACTCGGTCAATTCCGCGACGATCGACAGCCCTAAGCCCATGCCTGGCCCGACGCTGGGCTGTTCACGCGGGAGAAACACACGTTGCTGCTCCGCTGTTGAGAGGCCCGGCCCCGAGTCGCGCACGGAGATTGTCAGTGTGTCTGTGTGTGCGCGGTCGATCCAGAGCTCGACGACAATCACGCCCGCGGTCGGCGTCACTGCCAGGGCATTGCTCACCAGGTTGTCGAGGATGCGCCGGATCGCATTCTCGTCACCCAGGACCTCAGTCGCTTCGGTGCCAAGCGACACGCTCAGATCGATACTGCGGCGGCGCGCCAGCGGCCGCAGGCTCTCCACAACCGTCGTGGCGATGACCATCACATCGACCCGGCAGCGGCGGAGGGTTGGTGGGCTTTGCCGGCGGAGCCGCGCGTTGAGCTGCCGGATGAGATGCTCGAGGTAGTCAGCATGGCGGCCGAGCCGTTCGCTGATCGTCCGAGGCGACTCACGCTCTTCGCGGGCCGCGATCCGTAGCAGCTGATCGGCGATACTGGAGACACCTTGCACGGGTGGCCCGAGATCATGAATGAGGCGCGCCAGCGATTGAATGAGCTGATGATCGTGGTTGCGCGCGTGCTGGAAGGCCGCGCGCTCGCGCTGGAGCACCTCGCGCCGCCTGCGTTGCGCTATCTGGTGGCGGAATCGCAGGCAGCCCTCATAGCCCACGCTGAGAACGAGAAAGCCAACGACGAGCGCAGTTGGCGCCGGCGGCCAGGTTGCGGCGATCAGGAGGCCCAGGACCATAACAAAGCGGGCCAGCGAGCTGCCGCGCCAGCTGTCGTCACGCTCAAGCGCCGTAGCGCTGTCTGTCTGGCTCGGCAGTGGACGCGCGCGATACGCTGCCGCAAGAGCGATCAGCGCCCATTGGGCTGTCTCGATCGGTAACGCCAGAGCGGCCTGCCCCGGCTCAGCGAAGGCGCCGAAGCCAATCGTGGCCAGGCGACAAAGCACTGCTCCGACGATGAAGCCGGCGAGTTTCCGCCCGGCGACCAGCAGCGTGCC
>JAAUTF010000058.1 GCA_012031775.1 Candidatus Altimarinota bacterium
CGATTAAGAATCGCTGGCCGCAGGGTGGGTTGGTGAATTTGGTTCCCTATTATGATGAAAACACGCGGACGATCGTGATGATACCGGAGGAGGAAATCACGCCCGATCACGTGAAGGTGCATGTGCGGCATTTGGAGGCGGAGGCGTTTGTTTTGGAGCGGAGCCGCCGCCCGGACTGATGGACTGGCTGAAAGCTTGTCGGACGTGCTGCGCCCGGTGAAGGGCGCGGTGCTGGGCTGGATGATGTCGCTCGGCTGGACCGGCATCGACGGCTCCGACAACCTCGACGACGACCTGCTGGCGATCTACGCGCATCTGGACAGCCTGGAGCCGCTGCCTGATAATTAGATGGGTTGTAGTAGGTGGTTCACGGCTACGTCGCGAGCCACCTACTACAAATAGAAACAATAGACACGAAGATGATGCAGAGAAAACGACAATCCCAGCTTGCGTGGGCTTTGTTTAGCACAGTCGCGCTGGGCAGCGCCGGATCAACCTTGCTCACGCTGCGCTATCAGGCGGCCGCGCCGCTTGGGCTGGTCGACACGCTGCTCTTTGGCCTGGTGGTACCGCTGCTTTTTGCCGCCATCGGCGTGCTGATCGTTGCGCGCGTGCCGGGCAACCGCGTCGGCTGGCTGCTGCTCACACCCGCGCTTGCGATCACCGTGCTCGGCCTGCTCGACAGTTACCTTCTTCAACAGGCGTCCGTGGCGCTGACGCCCACGCCACTGCTGCTCGCGCTGTTCTGGCTCGGGACGTGCGGCTGGCTGTGGCTGGTCTTTCCGCTGCTGCTGATCGCGCAGCTGTTCCCCAACGGGCACGCGCTTGCGCCGCGCTGGCGGCTGCTAGCTGCTGGTACTTTGATGTGGGCAGCGCTGTTTGCGCTGCTCGCCGCGCTCTCGCGCAGCTACGTCACGATCGATCCGCCCTATCTGGAACTGATCAACCCGTATGGGCTGATCGATCTTACCCAGCTCGACAGGATCATCACCGTCATCTGGTTTCCTGGCTTGCTGCTGCTGACCGGCCTGAGCGCTATCGCTGTGCTGCTGCGCTATCGCCGCGCTGGGTCGGTGGAGCGCGAGCAGATGAAATGGCTGCTCTACGCCTGTGTGCTCTTCGCTGCGGTGTATATTGGCGGCGGGGTGCTTGGCATAAGCGGCGAACCGACGACGGCGGGGCAGATGCATAATTTGCTCTTTACCTTCACCGTCTGCTTCATCCCGCTGGCGATCGGCGGCGCAGTGCTACGCTATCGCCTCTTCGACATCGACGTTATCATCCGGCGCACGCTGGTCTACGCGCTGCTAACGTTTAGCCTTGGTGCGATCTATTTTGGCAGCGTCGTGGCGCTCCAAACAGTGTTTGTGCGCCTGACAGGCCAGGCAAGTACGCTGGCCGTGGTCGCGAGCACATTGGTGATCGCGGCGCTGTTCGGGCCGCTGCGCGGCCGGGTGCAGGCGTTTATCGACCGGCGTTTCTTTCGCAAGAAGTACAATGCGCAGCTGGTGCTTGAGCAGTTCGCTCAGCGCGCCCAGCAGCAGGCCGATCTCGACACGGTGAGCGCGGATGTACTAGCCACCGTGCAAGAGACCCTGGAGCCAGAGGGCGTGCAGCTCTGGCTGCTACGGAGGAGTTGATGCAGAGCTACGATGCCGTGATAGTTGGGGCGGGGCCGAACGGGCTAGCGGCGGCTGTGTGCTGGCCCGCGCCGGGCGGCGTGTGCAGCAAAACGAGGAAAAACATTGGACAGCAGGGCGAGCATGGACAGTGGCCGGGGGAGACGGTGAGACATACCAAAGCTCCTTCCTAATGAGACAGGGCTTTAGGACAGGCCTGGTGCCTGGCGGTTGTTGCAGCAGCGCTGCTGCAACAGTCAGGCACCATCCTGTTCCCAAGCGTACTCAACGCTGAATACAGCCGCTTGCCGCCGAAATGGACGCACGTCTACGATGATGGATAGGGAGCTTATTAATAAACGGAATTACATTGATAAATTAGGAGAATGATTCTGACATGTAGTAAACCTCCACAAGGTGAAGTAGGTGGCGGTGTGTGCCCACCGCCCGCTTTCCCCACAAGCTGTGTAGGCTGATGTATAAAAAAAACGCCGCCCCCTTGCGGAGGCGCGTTTTGGGTCAACGAACGAACTATGCGTCTCGGTGCCTGATGATCGGCAGGTAGATAGTCAACGTCGTCGTCGGCACATCGTCGACGAAGGTAATACGACCCTCGCCGCCCGGCGCGTAGCGAGCATCCGTCGACTGGATCGTCGGCAGGCCCTCTTCGACCGGGAAGGTGAGCAGGTAATCGCGCCAGGCCTGCTCATAAGAGATCGCAACGCCGTTATCATCGGACAGGTTGGTCTTACCGGTCTTAGCGGCAAAGGTCGGGTAGTTATCGCCACCGTTAGCGGTGAAGTTATTGGTGACGACACGCACGGTCGGCGCGCCTTCAACCACCTCGCCATCGCGAATGAGCGCGCGGCCATCGTCGAGCGTCGCGCTGATCACGCGGCTACCGACGGGCAACTCGGGGTTGTAAGCCACCTTAAAGCCTGCGATCTGCAGGAACTGGCCACCCGCACCCGGCAAGCTTTCCGCCGAGCGCTCCAGAATCGTCTCCAGGTCGAGCGGCGTAATGTCGCTGATCACAGTCACGAAGTTCGCAAAAGGCAGCACATTGAAGGTATCGAGCCGCGACAAAGTACCCGGCGCACCCGCTGACGGCAGGCTATCGCCCGCGTTCTGGCGAATACCGCCGCCGTTCTGCACCGCGATCACCGGGTTTGTGAGCGTCGCCGTCGGCAAGCCGACGTTATCGGCGTACTCGTTGAAGACGTAGAGGAAGGAGTCGGTGATCGAGTTGCCGGCGTTGCTCTCGGTGCTGCGCACACCGTTGCGCGAGACATCAAGCACCACCTCGCTGCGCACAACCTCCTCGGCTTCCAGGTCGGCGAGGCACTCCTCGATCGGCGTGTTGATATCGGTAACTAGCCCGGCATCCGGCGCAACTGCGTCTGTCAGGCCGAGTGCGCTGGCACCCTCACCCACTAGCACCACACGGCGCGGGTAGCTCTCCTCGGTGATCACGTCGGCGACCTCGCCTTCGGCGTCGAAGTTCACGTCGAAGCGGCCCAGGTACTTGTAGTTACCATGCTGGTGACGATATAGACCGTGCGGCCATCCGGGTCGGTCACTTCCAGCGGGTAGTTGCGAATGTTGTCATCGTCGTCCACGGCCGGCTCATCGCCGGGCAGCAGCTGGCGCGTGATCGGCAGCGTAGCGGTGATCTCCGTGTTGACGAGCAGATCGTCGCCGCCACCGGCCACCGCGATATCGACATGCTTCAGCAGCGAGACCAGCTCGATGTCGTTGTCCACATCTTGGAGGTGGCTGGCGAAGATAATCTTACGCACGCCCAGCTCGTTGTAGAGCAGGTCGATCGCTTCCTGCGCGACTGCTACCGTTTCGGTCAGGTTACTCGTCACCGCCACGTTGCGCGGTGTGGAGATCGTCGGCAGCGAGTCGGTGGTGAGGCCGACAATGCCGAAGCGCTGGCCGGTCGCGGTATCGGTGTAAACAAGCGAACCGCCGATCACGCCATCGCCGCTGATCGGCGCGAAGAGCACACGGTTTTCGTTGAAGTCGCTGGTTGTCGTCAGGTAATTGCTGGCCAGCAGATCGGTGAAAGACACTTCCTCGGTGAAATCGAGGTTGGCGCTCAAGAACGGCTGTGTGCCGCCGAAGGCCTCGATAAAGCGGAAGAGGAAGTCCGGCGAGTAGTCGAATTCGTGGTTGCCGAGGATGTGTGCCGTGTACGGGATCTGCGTCTGCGCGAGCGCATCGTACACCGGGCCATTCGGGTCATCAAGCGTGCAGAGCAGCGTGGCGCTCGCCAGGAAGGCATCGCCCGCATAGAGGTTGACGACGGCCTTGTTCTGCGCGCGCGCCTCGTTGATCTCGCGATCGGTGACGGCTTTAAAGCCAGCCACACCGGCGATCTCGATCGTCTGGGTGACCGTGTTGCCGTACTCCGCGCCCGGCGGCACCGTCACTTCGATCGGCAGCAGTGTGCTCTCACCATCGTTATTGTGCAACAGCGACAGCGAACCCGCGCCATCGGGGTTGTTCTCGGTGATCTGGAAGATCGAGATCGAACCGCTAACCTCATTCGCCACCAGCAACAGCGGGTTGCCGGTCGGGCTGTTCTCGGACGTAACGAAGAAGAGGCCTTCGGGGCCAAGATCGCCCGCCGCCGGATCTTCGACATCAACATTGAAGTTGCGGTTATTAACGTAGGTGACATACGTCGGCGCGGTGGGTTCGGTCACATCGTAGACCATCACGCCGCCGATGCGCTCGAGGCCGATGAAGGCGTACGTGCGGCCAGCGATCGCGCCGAGCACAACGCTCTCAGGCTCGGGGCCTTTGTTGTCACTGCGGTTGTCGAAGTTGTTGTTGGCGTTGCTGGCGTTAAAATTGTTCGGGTAGATCTCGGCGGTGCGCCGCTCGATGTCGTCGCCGCTATCGAAGACCAGGCTGCCATCCTCGCCATTCCAGATCGAGAAGGAGCGCGCGCCAAAGGCGTAGAGCTGGCTAAACGTGACAACTTCAGTGCTGGTCGGGAACGTCGTCACATTCAGGCGGCCCAAGTTCTCCTCGTCGGTGAACACCGTCGTGCCGCTGAAGACGCTGCTGTCGAGTAGAAGATCCTCGACGCTCGCCTCTTCCTCAAGGCCGTCGTACTCGCGGGCATCGCCCTCGTTGGCCGTCACCAGGAAGGTGGTGCCACCGACTTCGTAGGCCGCGATGCCATCGGGCTGATACATACCCACCACGGCGGGCCATGTTTGGATATTGATCGCGTCATCGCGGTCGCTGGCGTCGAGCGCGTTCGGCGCAACACTGTGGTCTTTGAAGCCGAGCGGCAACACGTTCGTCACCGTCGCTGTCTCGATGTCGACGATCGCCAGCGCGTTGTTCTCTTGCAGCGTCACATACGCGGTGTTGCTGTCGGCGGAAACCGCGATGTACTCCGGCTCGAGATCTTGCGCGACTGTGGCGTCAACGCCGAAAATGCGCACGCCTGCGGCGATCAGCGCGTCGGCCTGCGCATTAAAAGCGGTAAAATCGGCCGTCGTAACGCTCGGAGGGGTCGGAGCAGCAAAGTTACCGGAGATATCGATAATGCTAATCGAGCCTTCGGGATCTGTTTGCCCGGCCTCATAGCCCTCGGGCTGGCCCTCGTTCGCCGTCAGCACTTTGCTGCCATCCGGCGTGAAAGTGACCATATCGGGCAGCACACCGACGCTCACCTGAGCAAGCGGCGTACCATCGGTGGTGTCGGCGGCGAAGAAATAGACAGCGCCGTCGTTGGTTGCAATTTCGTCTGGAACGGCCACGGCGACCGTGTTGCTGTAGATCGCCACACTGGTCGGGCCGCTGCCGCCAACCGTGATCGTCAGCGCCAGCGTGGGTGTGAGCGGGTTGCTGATGTCGATGATGTCGAGGGTGTTGTTGAGGCCATTAACCGCGAAGAGTCGCTCGCTGACCGGGTCGTGAACCACGATCTCGGCAGCGCTCTCATCGAAGGCCGCCGCATAATCGGGCTGCTCGTAGCGGCTGATGAGCGCGAGACCGATCGCAGCCGGGGCTGTGGGAACGGCGGCGGGAGCTGCGGCGGGGGCGGGGCCTAGTGGTGCTGCGGCGAACTCAACGGTGTGCGCCGCTGAGGCAGGCAGTGCGCCGACAAACAGAGTCAGCGCGACCATCCATCCAACGAGACGAGAAACCATGCCACCTCCTCAAAAAAAGAGCTTGCCAACCCTTGGCATACCAACGCGGTATACCATATCATGCATCGGAGGTAGGTCGAAGCGGCGTGGCAAAGACCTCCGTACCGGCGGGTTCTGCGGCACTTCCTACTATAGGAAGTATAGGTTAACAGAGGAAGAACGCGATGTTAAGCGTGTGTAAAATCGGTACGTATAGCTATTAACTCGACTATATCGCCGACACAGACTTCGCCAGCATTCACCACACGTGTGTACCAGCGGCTCCAACCGGGATTGACTTTGTGCGAGATGCGAACAAAGGCTGCATCGTGAAAGGACTCCTCGATATTTGAGCAGGCGCGGCGGGCGCAGTAACTTCGAGCTCGACCCACTCGCCGATACGCAGCCGCGCACCAGTAGCAAGATCTGCCCAGTCGATCCCGCTGATCGTCAAGTTTTCGCCGGTGCTGCCAGGCACGATCGGGTGGCCCTCCGCACGCAGCGCCACAATACGCTCTAATGAGTAGAGGCACACGGCACGCTGTGGCCCGCCGTGGAACTTGCGGTTGCGCTGTTTGTCGCCAACCACGCCGTCTGCCGTAATCTGCACGCGCTCGACCGGGTATTTCGGCACGCCGCCGCGCGGGTTGATATGTATGTGGGCAACACGCCCCGTGATGATGCTCATGGACACCTTCTACAGCGCAGAGCAGGTCGGTTGCACCAGGGCAGCGGTGCCTGCGACCGGCTCAGGCCACGATGTGGGCTGAACCGGTCGCAGCCTGCGCAACAAAGGCCGCCTCAAGAGTTCTGCCCGCCGCTATAAGGTACAACGCGCAGCCGTAGGTAATGCTCGATGCGTGCCATATGCAAGCTGATACGCAGCAGCGCGCCAAAAGCGGGCAGGGCGTGCGCAGCGGGCACGATCACCGGTTCAGCAACCCGAAACGTTTTACCACCTAGCGTTACCTGGCCACCGTCCGCCTTCAACACATTACGACACCAATCGGTATTGCTCCCGTAGGGCAATGGAATATAACACATGTGGCCCGTTTTCGCGATCACTAAGGGCGTGCGATACGTTTTGCCGCTGCTGCGGCCAGTATGTTCGAGCACACCATAAATCCAACGCCCAGCAAAGCGCAGTATTAATGGATTGTAGAAACGGCGGTTGAACGTACGTAGCCAATTATGGCGCTGCTGATCGTTCTGAGCGCGGTTGGCGTCCATCACAGTGCTCCTTCACTATGATGGTAGTGTACTGTGCTAGAAGCGGAACTGCGAAATAATGCGTTCACCCTCGGTGAAGAGTCTGCTGTTTTTATGTCGATAAGGTTGGTAAGGCCGACGCAAGCGCCGACTTTACCAGCCAAATCCATGCAACTCCATCAGCTCTTTGCCGCCCTGCCGACCGCTTGTGCCGATCACGGTGAAGTAAACATCCACCCGCACGCCGCTGGAGCGCCCACGGAAATGAATGCCAAACACACCCGGCGCAGTCTGGTCGTTGGCCTGCAGATTAATCGGCGGCTCATACCCAATACGGCCCTGGCCATCGGCGCGCAGCGGAGTCGGGAAGAGCGTATAGGCACCCAGCGGATCAGTGATCCAGTACTCGACCTCTTCACCCGCCTGGAGACCCTGGCCACGGATCTGGTAGATAGTGCCACGCGGCCCTTCGGCGGGCGTAGAGCTGCCGTTGACACTACCAGGTCGCGGCGTACCCGGCCCGGCGATGAAATCCCGCGTCAGGCGGAAGGCTGCCGCGCCTATTTTGCCACTCTGCTGGCCCTGAGCCACAGCAGTATAGGTACCATCGGGTAGGCCAGCGCTGTCCACCAGCACCTGCACAAAGCCCGTCTCATCGAGATCGATCAAGCTGCCATCGATCGCTGTGCTGCTCCCATCGGGCTTCGTCACCCAGGCGCTGATCCCTTCGCCCGGCGTGTAACCACCGCCGAATAAGACGAAAGCGAAGCCCGCCGGCGCGGCCACCGGCACAACAAAGGCACCGCCCTGGCGCGGCAATTGATCGTGGATGAGCAGACCAAGCCGGTTCGGGTCGCCGGGGGCAGCGGTGCTGGTGATGCGGAAGTAGCCGATCGCCTGGCGCTGGCTGCGCACACCCTGCGCGTTGAACGACCAAATGCCCTCGGGGAAGCTGGCATCGGTGGTGATACCGATGTTCGCCCCGGCGATCGAGCCATTGTCGTCGGCCCTGGCCTGGAAATCAGCACCAAACACCGACTGATCGGGCGCGGTTAGCCAGATGCCGACGTTCTCACCGCCCTCAAAGCCGAAGGCGTCGAGGCGAAAAGTGGTGCCGGGCGGGCCGCTCTCGGGGCTGACACGCGCATTCACGCTTGTGGGCAAAGCCGGCGCTGGTGCCGCTGTCGGCGCTGGCCCTGGCTGCGACGGCGGGGTAGTGCGATCTGGTGGTACAAGCTTGCGCCCCAGCAAGCTTATCAGCACACGCTCGCCCGGGGCGAATTCCGGCCAGTACTCGAAACGCACATTCTCGAAATACTGCACCGTATGCCACTCACCATCCTCTAATACCTCATCGATCTCCTCGCTGATCGGGTAGCCAAAAAGACGCTCGGCACCACGCGTTTCCCAGATCGTCTTAAAGCCATATTGAATGATATGCTGCGTCTGCGGAATGTACCGCCGATCGGGCGTATCTTCGATCGGCGGTACTTTGGGGAAGATACGCCCCTCGGTGATCTCAACCCCAAGCTTGCCCAACTCCACACCGCCTTGTGCGTTCAGCTCGAAACGCGCGCGCTCGAAATATTGCGTCGTACGGCCGTTTGGGCCGACATACTCTTCCGTGATCGGAAAGCCGAAGTTGTACAGCGCGCCGTTGTTCTCCCAGAACACGCGGAACGCGCCACGGATGGTGTGGCCAGTCTCCGGGAAGGTGCGCGGCTCAGTCTGCGCGAAGGCCACCGGCAAGGATGCCACCAGTGTCAACACGATCACGACCAGCGCCAGCAGCCGCTTGCGAGCAGTTTGAGCGATCATCGAGGCCTCCTCTCTGCGTCGTTGGGGCAAGAACATAGGAGATAGTGTCGCAGATTGCGTTTACGCTCGGTTCAGGGATTTCCGCTTCTACTATAGACAACTCGCTTGTGCTTTGTCAAGGCGCGTAACTTTTGGGCGGGCGCAAACGGTGTAATAGTGTGGAGGTTCACGGGATGTTTTGCTATGCAAAACCTCCTGCAGACCCATTACTGGACAAGAGAAGTAGAAAATGCTTTTACTCCATCTAGCCATTGCCTATCTCTGTGGAACTGTGCTGGCCGACGTGCTCACGCCACCGGCACCATTGTTGTGGGCAGCCGTGGGTGTAGGAGTATTGCTGGCACTTGTGCTGCGCCGTAGCGCCCCAGGCAGAACCGTCGCTCTGTGTCTGCTCTGCCTTGCAGGCGCGCTGATACGCTCCCAGGCGGCACAGATTCCGGCGGTGGAACGCAGCATACAGCAGTTGGTCGGCTACCCGGAGGTACAGATTTTAGGCGAAGTCGCGCGCGAGCCACGACGAACCGAGGAAGGCCAGCAGATTTTGCTGGCGACCGAGTCAGCACGCGTCGGCGATGAGCGGCGCGCAATCACCGGGTTGTTGCTGGTACAGCTGCCGCCCTATCCGATCTATCGCTATGGTGAGCGCTTGCTGCTGGCAGGTGCAGTGCAGGAGCCACGCGAATCAAGCCGACCTGGCGAGTTCGATTATCGTGCGTATCTGAATCGCAAAGGCATCTTTGTTATGATGCGCGAGCCAGCCGTGCGCCCGCAGCCGGGTGGCGGCGGGAACGCCGTGTTCGCTGCGATCTATCAGGCGCGCGACTACTGCCGCCAGGTGCTCCTCCGTCTCTTGCCGGAACCGCAGGCCTCACTGGCAGTTGGCATCCTGCTCGGTCTACAATCGAGCATCCCCGATGAAGTGTACGCCGCCTTCTCAACGACTGGCACCTCGCATATTTTGGTTGTCTCCGGCTGGAATTTTACAATTGTTGCTGCCGTGTTGGCCGGGCTAGCTACCCGCCTCAAGCTCGGCAAAGGCGCAGCCTTCTGGGGATCGCTTGCCGTAATGTGGCTCTACGCCTTCTTCGTCGGCGCGAGCGGTGCCGTGTTGCGCGCCGCGCTCATGGCTAGCCTGATGGTATTGGCGCGCACCAGCGAGCGCCGTAGCGAACCGTGGACGCTGCTGGCCGCCGCGTGCTGGGCTATGTGCGTCATCGACCCCAACACGCTCTGGGATCTCGGCTTTCAGCTCTCGGCACTCGCCACCGCCAGCCTCTTCGCCTTTGCACAGCCCACTGAACGCCTCGTTGCGCGCCTTTTGCCGACGCACTGGCCTTTGATGGGCAGCCTCGCTGAGGCGCTCACCGCCACACTGGCAGCGCAAATTCTGGCACTACCGATTATTTTGTACAATTTTGGTAACATGTCGCTCATCGCCCCACTCGCCAATGTCGTGCTCGTGCCAGTGGTGCCCTACGCCATGCTCACCGGCACAATTACGTTGGTGCTCGGCCTGATTTGGCAACCCGCAGGCGAGATTGCAGCGCTCTCAGCATGGCTACCGCTTAACTGGCTGGCCGAAGGCGCGCTGATCCTCGCGCGAGCGCCCTACGCCGCAGTACAGATTCCGCCTTTCCCACTGTGGATGTTATTAGCCTATTATGCCGCAACGGTGGCCGTGATCGTGCTGAAACAGCGCGCCGATGCTGCCCATGAAGAAGAGGCGGCGACTCCGAGTTAGGCATGCTACAATTGGTGACACGTCTTGCGGATCGCTTACTTATGCTGTACACGTTATGACCAATCTTCGCTCTGGACGCTCCAGTCTCCGCCAAACATCGTCAATCTGGATCACACGTGTCGCCGGGATTGTAGGGGTGCAGCCTGCTGCGCTCCTGCCTGCGCTCTTGCCTGCGCTACAGCGAGCTTTTTTCTTTGCTCTCGTCCTTTTGCTGGCTGCTTGCTCGGCTACGCCGCTATCGTCGCTTCCTTCACCCACGCCGACTACGGCCATCGTATCGCCGTCCGCTCCGACGCCTGCGCTGGCAGCTACTGTCGCCCCCGCCGCAATGCCCAAAGGCCTTTTGCCCGCGCCGCTTTATTTTCTCGATGCCCGCGATGGCCAGATCTGGCTGCTCGCCGCCGATGGTGATTCGAAGCGTCAGATCACTTTTGAGCGCTTGCCAATCCGTGATTTCGCCGCCGCTGGCACCACGCTGGTCTATGTGCTTGAAGACACTGCGACCAAGATTGTGGTGCTGCTTGGCCCCGGCGGGCGACGCGAGTTGTTCAGTGGCCCCGCTGCCGCACCACGCATCGCGCCCGATGCGTCCGAGGTTTTCTATCGGGTTGACGAAGCGGTCGACGGCTTGATTGTCGGGCAAGATAGCGCGCCAACCGGAATTTATCGCCAAGGTAGTAACGGCGGACGACCAGGTTTGCTGCATGCCGACGAAGGCGATCGGCACTTTTCACCCCTGGTGCTCGCGCCCGATGGCACACGTTTGCTCGCCCTTGCTATCGATAATAACGTTCAGATAAGGCAACTGGCGGTGATCGGCCTCGGCAATCCGACGCAGTCGACACTCCTCGACCAACTGCTGTGCTGCGATGCTTCGTGGTCGTCCGATAGCGCGCAGATCGTGATTGGCAGCAGTGCAGTAAGCACCGCCGCAGGCGAAATAATCTACGGTGGGCTATGGGTGATCGATGCGGTAAATGGCGTGGCAACCACGGTTATTGAACCGTTTGTCGGCAGCGAAGCCGCCCCGGCGGATGCCTACCTGCAATTCAGCGCGCCCTATCTGTTTGAAGATGGCAGTATTGCGGTGTTTAGCGCCCCCGGCGATTATCCGCTCGGCAGCGATCTGCTACAAACACTCGACCGCTTTACAGCGGGCGGTGAGCGCATCGTAGCAGGTGCGGAGGTCTTCCCACTGCTTTCGGCGCTCTGGGCGCCCGATGGGCGCGGCGGCGTGATTGTACGCTATGTGCCGGCCGGTGCCGCTGCCCCGCTCGAATTTCAACCCTTGCTCTGGCTCAGCGACGACGGCGCAAGGCAGGTAGAGCTTGATGGCAGTGGCAGCGCGCTCGCCTGGCGATTCGCCAGCCCCGACGACAACCCTGATGACTGCGCGGCCTTCGCGCCGCTGAGTTTTCAGCCGGAAGCCGAGCGCCGCTTCGATAGCAATGTTGCCGACCTTCAAGCGCGCCTGATCGCACGCGGCTATACTCAGGTCGGCAGTATCGATGGTTTTTTTGGCGAGCAGACCCGCGCCGCCCTTCAGGCCTTCCAGAACGATCATAATCTTGCAACGAGCGGAAGCCTTGATTGTGCAAGCTGGCAAAAACTCTTCTTGTAACGCTCAACAGTCAGTATTCAGCCGCCAAAAGCGTCGTAATAACAACCCATTCTACGGCACTTCTGCCTCCTGACCTCTGAATTCCTGTATGGATCAAGAACATCTTATCGCCCACATCCACGATGCACCCGAGCGGCTTGTCTTCGCTTTTGCCGGCGCGGGCAGCCTGGCGCTCTGGCAGCTGCATCGGGTGGCTGGCAGCTCGCGCACCATCCTTGAGGCACGTGATTGTTACGCCGTTTCCGCATTAAGCAACTGGCTTGGCTTCACACCGACACAGGCCGTCTCGATAGAAACAGCCGTCGCCATGGCGCAGCAGGCATATCGCCATGCACAAACGCTTGCTGCGACCGGCCCCTTGCTCGGCATCGCCTGTACAGCCGCAGTCGCCACCGACCGTGAACGACGTGGGGCAGAACGCGCGGTAGTCGCCATCGCCGACTGTGACGCGCTCTGTACGTACGATCTGATGATGACCAAAGGTATCCGCAACCGCAACGAAGAGGAGCATCTTATCGCCGAATTGCTCATTGCGGCAATCGCCCGCGCATGTGGCATCGATGTCGCGCTGCCGACGGTGCGCGAAGATGAGATGATACGCCAGCAGTAGAGCACAGAGCATAGAGCACAGAGCGGGGCACGGAGCGCATCGTGGCGCGCTAGAGCTACTGAATCCCGAGTCCTGACTCCTACCGTAGAGTATAATGCTACCACCTATTTACACCGGAGGTACCATATGAACCTTGAGATCGCCGTAGATGAACTAGTCATAGTCCATCGCCCCAGCGGCCAGGAGTTCGATATCGCGCCGCTCCAGGGAATTTGGACGGTCGAGCAGTACTTGAAGTTGACCAACGCCAATAACTACCTGATCGAGTATACCGATGGTGTGATCGAGGTGCTGCCTATGCCGACAAGGTATCATCAAGCAATTTCGCTGTTCCTGCTCCTCAAGTTACTGCCGGTTATGCAGGCGTATGGAGGCGCTGTGTACTACGCCCCACTGCGTGTACAGGTGCGCCAGGGCAAGTTCCGCGAACCCGATCTCTTGCTGGTGCTCGACAAAAACGATCCGCGTGCTCGCGATGAATTCTGGCTTGGGGCCGATCTGGTGATGGAGATCGTTAGCCCCGACCAAGCAAAGCGCGATATCGAGGAGAAACCGCTCGACTACGCTGAGGCTGGCATCCCGAATACTGGATTGTCAATCCGATCGATGCAACGATCACTGTGCTGGTGCTCGATGGCGCGGCTTATACCACAGCAGGTGTATTTGGCCGTGGCCAACAGGCGCGCTCGACCTTGCTCGCCGATTTTGCTGTCAGCGTCGATGAGGTCTTCGCGGCTCAATGACGATCGCTGATCTGCTCAACGCACGCATCACCGTGTTGACGATCCACGCTGATGGTACAACCGCTGCTCTTACACCGGGGCCGTCAGCCATTCTCTCTGGTTCCTTTAACCCCTTGCACGCGGGCCATCGCGGGCTCATCGCTGCCGGTGCGGCCTGCTGCGGCCTACCCGCAGCCTTTGAGCTAGCCGTGGTCAACGCAGATAAAGGGACGCTTGGCGGAGCAGAGATCGCCCGTCGCGCCGCTCAATTCGCCGGTTGGGCCACGCTTGTGCTCTCACGCGAGCCGCTGTTTAGCGCCAAGGCCGCGCTCTACCCCGGCAGTTGCTTCGTCCTCGGCTACGATACCGCCGTGCGTCTGCTGAACCCAGATTATTATGGTGGCACCTCAGCCATGTTCACGGCCTTCGCTCACGTGCGTCATTACGGCTGTCGTTTCCTCGTCGCGGGGCGGCTGAATGCTGGGGTCTTTTGCACGCTTGCCGATATCGCGCTGCCACAGGAGGTATCTGATCTCTTTGGTGCTATCCCTGCTGCGCTGTTCCGTGCCGATATTTCCTCCAGCCAGCTTCGGGCCAGGCTTAGCGACGGCCCATAGCGTGAACAACGTGCCGCGCGATTGCGTATGCTACACATTGCACTGCATTTTCAACGTCTCCTGAGATTGCCTTGACAAACAAAGAGCCGTTGGTGTACGATAAGCGTAGCGCAAAGAATCGTTCCAAAGTGAAGAAAAGGTTGCCGAAAAGCCGTTTCTCGTGATCGGGCGCGGTGGCATTGCCATCATAATCGCACGTAGCAACGCTCTTTTCTGAGCCTTGCATTCGCCAGAACTGTAAAGCATTAAGGAGTTTAGCGTGCGTATCGCCGGCAACTACACCTTCGAGGCAACCCGCGAGGAAGTCTGGTCGGCCCTCAACGACCCCGAAGTGCTGGCGCGAACCATCCCCGGTTGTCAGCGGCTAGAACAGGTAGGTGAAGACGAATACGACAGTACGCTCAAAGTCGGCCTGCAAGCGGTGCGCGGTGTCTACACCGGGCGCGTCAAGATCCACGATCAGCACCCACCAGAGGGCTACCGCATTTCTGTCAACGGTAAAGGCAGCAACGGGTTCTTGCAAGGTGAAGGCCAGGTGGGGCTGCGCGTCGATGGTGAAAATACCATCCTCGATTACGGTGGCGAAGCCCAGGTCGGTGGAACGATCGCGAGTGTTGGCCAGCGGCTGCTCGACGGCGCAGCCAAGTCGTTGATCAACCAGAGTCTAAAAGCGCTCGCCGCCCAAATCGCCGAGCGGCGGAGCGGCCCAGTGAGCACTCCCGCGCCAGCACCGCCCGCCAGCGCTGCTGTTCGCGCCGAAAGCGGGCATAG
>JAAUTF010000059.1 GCA_012031775.1 Candidatus Altimarinota bacterium
CCACCCCCGCCGCTGGGGCCACGGCTGCCACCAGCCCCACCTCCGCCGCTGGGGCCACGGCTGGCCGGAGAGCTAGTAGGCCCGCTGCGTGTGGCGGTCGGGCGGTTATCCTCAGGTCGAGTAGGACGATTTTTATTCGACATGGTTTCCTCATCTCCAATCTGACAACACAAAGCGCGCCTGAGCCGACGCACTCATCCGTCGTCGTAGACAAACCCACGCAGGTCAACGGGGCGCTGCAAGGGGGGATGGAGCGAAAACCATACCGTCCGCCTGCAAGCGTTGCTCAAAAACCCATACGCGAGTTACTCATGGTGTAATTCTTTCTCTGCGCCAAGCGGCGCGAGCGTTCTGGCAAACGTTACCAACGCGGTGCGATTGTCGTCTGCCAGATGCTCTATTTTTAGAGCCCGTTCGATACCGCGCCGTTTAATCGTTGCATCCCAGCACGCCGGGTCGTGGCACAGATACGCCCCACGCCCCTGAACTTGCCGCTCGTGTCGACGACAACCGATCCCTCGGGCGTCCGCACCAGCCGGATCAGGCCCCGTTTGGCATCAACACGGCGGCAGGCGATACAGGTGCGCTGTGGCACATGTTTGATACGTGCCCCCTTATTCGCCGGTTCCTTACCCATGCTACACTACTCGTCGTCTTCAATACCACTGGTTTCGTCGCTCACCGCTTCGACCAGCATGTAAGACGCAATCAGCCGGTCGTTGTAGTAAATGTAGAGTTTCTGTGATGTTGCACGCAACTGTACCGCTTCACCGACCAGATCGTCGCCCAGTGGGCCGTAGTGCTGGTTTTGATAGACAACCGTGCCATCGGCGCGTACTTTACGGCTCTCGACGCGCGCATTTGCTAGTTCCGCTTCGGTAGCCATCGCCTCGGCTTCGGCAAACCCACGCGCCTCTGCGGCGGCGCGCTCCTCCTCAAGCAGCGCGGCCGCGCTCTTGATGTCGATGCGCCACCCTGTCAGCTTCGCCGCAAGTCGCACGTTCTGGCCCTCTTTGCCGATAGCTAGTGAGAGCTGCTTATCCGGCACAATCACGAGCGCTCCGTGGTCATCTTCGTTAAGATGGACTTCGACCACCGAGGCCGGCGAAAGCGCATTGGCGATAAACTCTTTTGGATCTGACGACCATTGCACCACGTCGATCTTTTCGCCATTCAGCTCGTTGACGATGTTCTGAATGCGAATACCGCGCATGCCGACGCAGGAGCCGACCGGGTCGATCCCCTCCTGGCGAGCAGCGACAGCCGCTTTGGTGCG
Source organism: Candidatus Altimarinota bacterium (assembly GCA_012031775.1). Classification (GTDB taxonomy): domain Bacteria; phylum Chloroflexota; class Chloroflexia; order Chloroflexales; family Chloroflexaceae; genus JAAUTF01. Next base: position 1,277 of record JAAUTF010000059.1, read on the forward strand.
CAGGCCGGGCTCGCGGGCGATCGACTTGATCTCCACGCTGCCGTTGTAGATCTCCGGCACTTCCATCTCGAATAGCCGGGTGATTAAGTTTTTATGTGTCCGCGATGCGATCAGTCGCGGCCCACGATCTTCCTTGCGGATTTCTACTAGGTACACCTTCAGCCGCTGCCCATGATAGTAGCGGTCAGCGTCTACTTGCTCTTTGGGCGGCAGAATTGCCTCGGCTTTGCCCATCTCAAGGATGACGTTGCCCTTGGCGATCCGCTGCACAGTTGCGGTGATCAGCTCACCCTCGCGGTCCATATATTCGCCATAGACATACAGCCGCTCGACTTCTTTAATTCCCTGTAACACCACTTGCTTGGCCGTCTGCGCTGCGATGCGCCCGAAGTCGTTCGGTGTGCTCTCGACCATCACCGTTTCGCCGAGTTCCGCATCCGGTTTGCTGAGCCGCGCTGCGTCGAGCTCCACCTCGAAACGCTCGTCGAAGACTTCGTCCACCACTTGTTTCTCAGCATAGACACGTGCCGACCCGGTCTGCGAGTCGAGCTTTACCGTCACTTCCATCGGCGGCGGATTATTGCCGAGAGTGCGTCTATATGCGGTGACAAGCGCTTTTTCCATGACATCGATAATTGCCTCTTTGGGGATGCCACGCTCCGCCGCTATCTGTGAAATTGCTGTGTAAAAATCGCTTTTCATACTCGCTTTCCGCCCTACAATAAGAAAAGTGGGGGCTACCCACTTTTCACACACGTACGGCGCATCTGTCCTCGCCAAAGTATAGCATCCCGTTCAGGCTTTTGCAAACATTCCCAAGTCTGATCTGTGTGTTTTTGGTATGGACATTGTAAGTAAAGCTAGCTATACTGATATATAGCAATCCTAAACAGGTCGTGTGATTGCTGACGGTTACGCCGCCTGTAATCACACAAATTTCTACAAAAACCGTTTAGGGTTACTATATAACTTCCGCTGCACTAGGGCGGCTCTGAAAGGATACAAAGCAATGACGGTTTTCCTCCTGCTTATGGTCGCTGCGCTCCTGGCGTTGGTGCTCATCTCCACTTTTAAGACGCCTGAGCCTAAACCGCTGCGCATTCGTGCCGATCGATCGCGCCAGCTGCGGCGCCGCCGCTGATATTGTAGGTCGCGGCACTAGAGCAATAGAGCAATCCTAGAGTAGGTTGTATACAAGGAGTTGTGTCGGTGCTGACGCTGCGCAGCCAGCACCGACACAAGCTTTTTGTAAGCCGTTTAGGATTAGTCCAGTTCATTGTAAAGCGTGACCTCTGGGCCACGCTTTACCCTTAAGTTGGTGTGGTAGACTACTTTCTCCCCTTTCTTGCTGCTCTTCGTCCTCAGAGCGCTTTCACCGCATTTTCATTCCCGACACGTGTTGCTGCCGCGTATAATGATGCCACGACGTAGTTTCAGCCTGCGCTCCTTGTACCCTGCAACCCCACCTCTCTACCCTGCGAGCGCAGTGGAACTTTTTGTCGCTGCGTGCCGTCACTTCTCTATTATCCACCGCACAGACGGAGCAAGCTGTGGCACCAGTTCTTTTCCGGCATACAGCGCGCACGATGCAGTCTAGGCTTGTATTTGTTCTGCTTGTGCTCTGGTTCAGCGTGGCTGTCCCCGGACGCGCTGCTCCGACATCCGCCGACACGCTCTTTTGCAGGCCAATGTGGCTTTCGATGGTCATTACCGGGTCGGTGGCTGGCTGCCCGTACGGGTTGATCTGCGCAACGAGGGCCCCGATCGTATGGTGGAGGTGCGTGCGGCACCGTTCAAAAGCGCTGTACAGTATGCCGCCACTGTCGATTTGCCCAACGGTGCGCAGAAAGCGCTGACGCTCTATGTCTATATGCCCTCCGCGACACGTCGGCTCGATGTCTTTTTGTTCGCCGACGATGTGCTGCAAAGCCAGCAGCGCGTTGATACGCGCCCCCTTACTGGCCGAACGGTAACGGTGGGTGTGGTGGCAGCGAACGCCCGTCTGCCCGCTCTGCCGCGGCGGGTTGGCGGTGATGCACCGATCGGGGCCTTAAGCCTTGCCCCCGCAGAGCTGCCTGAAAATGCCGCCGGCCTTGGCGTGTTTAACGCCCTGATCTTTCACGATATAGCCACCAGCGAGCTCTCTGCCGGGCAACGGAGTGCGATCGAAAACTGGGTGCTGCGCGGCGGTCAGTTGATTATCTCCGGTGGTGCTGCTCTCGATACTACACTCGCGGGCCTGCCCGAGACGCTGAAGTTTGTCGCCAACGATGGTTTGCGCACAATGAGCGCGGCTTCGTTTATCACTGGTGGCAGAGACGAGCCGATCACGCTGGCTACCTTGCGCCCGCTGGATGTCCCTCAGCTGCCGCCGCCCTATGCTGTGCCGCTCCGTGTATCGTCTGATGACAGTGCTGCCTTTGAGCAGACTTTCGGCAAAGGTGTGGTGACTGTGTTCGCTGCAGCGCTGCTCGATCCGTCGTTTGCCGAGGCGACCGCAGCGCCGCAGTTCTGGGACGATCTCTTGCATTTCAAGGCGCAGTTGCCGAGCGGTTTCGCGCCCGAGGATGTCGACCTCGATACCCTGATGAGCAGCAACCTCGCCTCCGCGCTCACCAGCCTTCCCGCGCTCGACTTCCCCTCGCCGCTGCTGCTCGTCGGCCTGATCGCTACCTACATTCTGCTGGTCGGCCCGGTGACCTACCTGGTCTTACGGCGGCTCGATCGTCAGGCTTGGGGTTGGCTGGTTATCCCGGCGCTTACGGCCATCTTTGCTGCTGCTGCCTTTGGCAGTAGTTATATGCAGCGTGGCGGCGATGTCTTGATGAACGAGTTAACGTTGATCGAAGCGCTGCCGGGCGGCAACTATCCCGATATGGCGCGCACACGAAGTTTTGTGGGTGTCTTCTCGCCTGCACTACGCCAGTACACTATTGATGTTGCTGCGGAGGATGCTACGCCTCTGTTGCACCCGATCTCAGTTCAGGGCGTCTGGGATGCGTCGTTCGCCAATCAGGCGGGTCGCTTTTATCAAGAGCAAGCTGGCGCTGGGCCGCAGGCCACCGCCCGTGACTTCGAGGTGTCGCGTTGGGCGCTGCGCGCCTTTAGCGTCGATGAGATCGGCTCGTTTGCCCCCGTGCGTTCGAGCATCTTTCTTAATGGGAAGGAACTACGCGGTGAAGTGATAAACCAGGGAACCACCGCGCTCGAAGATGTTGCGCTTGTCCAGGGCAATTATGTCTTACGATTAGGCACTATCCCGCCAGGTGAGCGCCGTGAGGGCATTTTTGAAGAGGTGCAAGACCCAAATATAGGCTTTGCCGCGCTGAGCTATCTTGTCTATGCCCCGCAAATTGACCAGGCTTCAAAAAGTGCGAGCGGTATCTGGCCGCGGCTGGTGCAGCTGCGCACACGTATCCTCGACGCCTATAGCGGCTACGGCTCAGCGCCGCGCACCGCCGAGCCGCTGCTGTTCGCCTGGTTGCCTGCGTCGCCGCTCGATGTGCGTGTTAGCCCGGAAAAAGTTACCCACCAACGCTCGGCCCTTCTTATTCAGCGACCAGCGATCGTAGCTGAGCAGGGGCAGCTTGAGCTTGATGCGGCCTGGCTCGAACGGCGTGTGCTCACGAACCCTGGGCTGCTGTGTTACGGCAGGGCTGGCCTTGGTGTGAACCTGCTCGATCAACCGGTCGAAACGGTGTACACTTTACCGCGCGCACTCTTCGGCATTCGCCCGAGCGCGCTGACGCTACGAACGAGCGCCGATGTAAAATGGCCCGAGAACACGACGTTAGAGCTTTTCGACTGGCAACGCAGTGCCTGGCAGAGCCTCCAGGTGACCGGTCGACCTATTGTAGTGGAATCGCCGGAGCGTTACTTTGGCAGCCATGGCCGACTCAAAACACGCTTGGCACACAGCGATGGGAACAATAGTGGCTCGGGCTGTTTGTATGTCGATGCCGAATTAACTGGGGAAATGCCATGACCGCCGCGATCGAGACGATTAATTTGACGCGCCGCTACGACCGGATGGTTGCGCTCGACCAGCTGAATCTCACGGTGGGCACCGGCAATATCTACGGTTTTATCGGCCCGAACGGTGCCGGCAAAACGACGACGCTGCGTTTACTGGCCGGCTTATTGGAGCCGAGCAGCGGCGAGGTGCGCCTGATGGGCCAGCCCTTGCGACTTGGGCGCGGCGATACACAACGCCTTGTTGGCTATATGCCGGATTTTTTTGGCGTTTACGACGACTTGCGTGTCTGGGAGTATCTCGATTTTTTCGCCCGTTGTTATGGCCTCGACGCAGCGCGACGGCGCACGACTGTTAATACGCTACTCGATCTTGTCGATCTTGGCCACAAACGCGATGCCTTTGTGCAGACGCTGTCGCGCGGTATGCAGCAGCGGCTCTGCTTGGCCCACGCGCTGGTGCATGATCCACCGGTGCTGCTGCTCGACGAGCCAGCGAGCGGCCTCGACCCGCGCGCACGTGTCGAGCTGCGCGAGTTGCTGCGTACGCTGCGCGATATGGGCAAGACGGTGCTGCTCAGTTCGCATATTCTCAGCGAACTCGCCGAAGTTTGCACCGAGATCGGCATTATCGACAGCGGCAAAATGGTTGTGAGCGGCCCGGTAGATGCGGTGCAGCGCCAGCTTCAGGGCACGGCGCGTCTACGCATTCGGCTACTACGTGAGCGCGAGCGCGAGCGGGCGGTAGCATTGCTTCAGGCCCAGCTCGAAGCGCCAGATGAGGCGGCCGTGCAGATCAGCAGTGTCCGCCTCGATCATAGCGATCCGATGCATTTACTTGTAGAGTTGGCTCAGCCTGATGAAGAGCAGCAGACGCGGCTGCTCGCGTTTCTGATGGGCCAGCAGCTGCCGATCAGCGAGTTCAAAGTACAAAGCGAAAACCTTGAAGAACTATTCTTACGCCTGACAACCCAACTCCCGGCTGTGTCATAACAACGTTTTAGGGGGTCAAGCGCAGAATTCACGGGTTGTTTGGTGAAACGTGTAGCTATGCAACCGCTTGTTGAGCGTGTACGCCGCATCTGTGCGAATGTATGTTCAGGCCCGTAAGGTCTTTCTGCGTTTCGAGAGGAGTGCGCTATGCGCCTGTTATCATTACGCCCGCAGCTTAACCCGATTATCGTGCGCGAGGTGCGAACGCGGATGCGCGGGGTGCGCCCCTATGCAATTCTGACGGTTTTCCTGCTGCTGCTGAGCGCCGTGGCCTATATGTTCTACCAGTTGATGATGCAGCAGGCGCGTATGGGTATGACCTTGATGAGTGCCCATGTCGGCCAGGGGCTGTTTAACGGTTTGGCGCTCTGTGAGATCTTCCTGGTCGTTTTTCTAGCACCGGCGCTCACAAGCGGTGCGATTAGCGGCGAACGCGAGCAATTGACGTACGACATGCTCCTCGCTACGCCGCTCTCGCCGACCCGCATTCTCTGGGGCAAGCTCATAGGAGCGCTGAGTTATCTACTATTGCTGATCGTTGCAGCGGTGCCGATTTTCAGCGTGGTGCTTATGTTCGGCGGGGTGGAGCCGCGCACCATGCTCAAGGCGCTCGCGCTATTGCTGACGACGACACTCACCTTTGGCATGGTTGGCCTGACATGCTCGGCCCTGCTGCGGCGCACATCGCGGGCCACGCTGGTCAGCTATATCGCCATTTTGTTGCTGTTGGCTTCAACAACGTTGCCCGCCGTGGTTTGGGGCCAATTTAGCAACCCGATCGGGCAGATGCCGCCGCCCTGGCTAGTGTATCTGAACCCGTTTAGCGCCGTCTTCTCGCTCACAAATGTAAGCTTTAATACCGAGATATCGTCGTATTATGGCTACTTCGACTCTTTTGCTGGCTTGCCGGTAGCAACCTTGTTAGCGCCGGGGGTGTTGTACTACGGGCCGAATGGCCAGGTGCTGATGCCGACTTATCGCGCTACGATGATCTGCTTTTTAGCGCTGACACTGCTGTTAGGCTGGTTGAGCACGCATCTGGTGTTGCCGCGCCGACGTTGGTGGCCACGGCTCTTCGACCTGGGATTTGCGCTGCTGTTCGCAGCGGGACTAGGCCTGGCCTACCTGGCGCGCAACTGGTGGTATCTGGCCCCACCGGTGGTTTAAGTACGGTGCTGCCAGGCATGCAGCGCAAAGCTGCAACAGACAACAAAAATTGGAACACATGAAACTGGCACTGCTTGATCCAAGCAGTGCCAGCTTTGTATCCTGCGCATCATTGCGGCTAAAAGAGCCTTACTCGAGGTTGCGTAGCACGCCGACGACGCGGCCCTCAATACGGACGTTGTCGACGTTGGCGTAGATCGGGTCCATCGTGACGTTGGCCGGCTGCAGGCGGATACGGCTGCCCTCGTTGTAGAATTTCTTCAAGGTGACCGCGTTCTCGCTGATCAGCCGTGCAGCCACCATCTGACCGTTGTCGGCTGTGCTCTGGTAACGCAGCAACACAATATCGCCGTCGTCGATGAGCGCATCGATCATCGAGTGACCGCGCACTTGCAAGGCGTAGACATCGTGCAGCTTGTCCTCGGGTAGCACCTGCGTCGGCACATCGATCTTGTCGGCATTGTCGTTGCTGATGTCTTCCGGATCGGGCAGCGGCGAACCAGCAGTGATTATGCCGAGCATCGGCACCCGGGTAAAGGAGGCGCGCTTGGCTGTTGCAATGGCACCCGCAGGCACCGTGATACCGCGTGAGACTTTGTCTTGGCGGTTAAGTTTGCCTTTCTGCTGCAGGATGCGCAGATTGTACGCCACGACCGAGGTCGACGAGATATCGAGATCGGTTTGGATATCGCGTATGGAAGGCGGGTAACCGTGCTGCGCCAGAAACTGCTCGATATACTTCAGGATTCGTTCCTGTCGTTGCGAGAGCCCATCGTGCGAGCGAGGTGAGCGCATGGTGTATATCCCTTTCCTGCCGACACAGATGGCCAGCAATTTGGCGCCCTCAGCTCAGAGGGCTTGTAATACATGTACACATAAGCGTCACATCGACCCAGTTGCCGATGACTGCATATGTTAGAACTTATGTAGCAATCATTATATCAAGCAAACACTTGTGCTGTCAAGCATTTTTTGCGGCGTGCTATAATAGCTATGCGTGGTGAAGCGCGCGGCGGCTGGTACAGGCTCTTTACCCGGTGACACTTTCTGAAACTGTATGGACTATATCATCGGCATCGATCTGGGGGGAACGCAACTGCGCGCTGCGCTCGCCGGTACCGACGGCACGCTTCTGGCCGAGGAGTGGACGCGCACCCATGTTGAAGAAGGCCCGTCGGCAGTGATCGAACGGATGGTCGCGCTTGTTCATCGACTTGTACCGCAGTTGCCAGCCGATGGAGCGCTGCTCGCGTCGGTATTGGTGCGCCTGGCCCGCTCGATCCACAACGTGGGCTAATTATCCATGCGCCAAACATGCCGGGCTGGGTCGAGATACCACTGCGTGACCACATCGCCCAGGCAACGGGCCTGCCGGTGGTGCTTGGCAACGATGCGAATGCCGCAGCACTCGGTGAGTGGCGTTTCGGTGGTGGCATCGGGCGGCGACATATGGTGTATATCACGGTGAGCACCGGCATCGGCGGCGGTGTTATCGTGGACGGCCATCTGGTCGAAGGGCGCTACGGCTGCGGTGGCGAGCTCGGCTTTATGGTTTTCGACCCGGTCTCTGGCGCGCTCTGGGAAGACATGGCCTCGGGCACGGGCTTGGCGCGGGCTGCCGAGCGTGTACTGCCCGACCATCCGATGTCGCTTTTGCACGCGCTCAGCGCGGGCGGTAACGTGCGCGCGCAGCACGTGGCTCTGGCGGCAGCACAGGGTGATGCGCTGGCACTGGCGCTGATGGAGCGCGAGGCTGAACTGCTTGGCCTGGGTTTCGCGTCGATTATGCATATTTTTAGCCCCGAGATCATCCTGGTCGGCGGCAGTGTGATAACGGAAATCCGCAGTTGCTCGCACGGGCTGCTGCTGTGATGCGAAAGCGTGTAGTAGCTGATATTTATCGTGATGTTCCGGTTCAGGTGGCGGCGCTCGGGGCGCGCGCTGGCTTGCTTGGGGCGGTCGCTTTGGTGCTCTATGCGCGCGAGTCGCAGGGATGAACCTGGTGCTACTGGCTCAGGAGCCGCTGATAACGCATTACGGCGCGGCTGAGTCAACACGCATCGGCGCAGCGCTCGATGCCTTGATCACAGCACGCAGTGCGGCGGGCATTGTTTCCCAGCGCTACGATCCGGAGCGTGGTCTGCCAGCGCTAGGCGTTGCACCGGCGGCGCTGCAAGAGGCGGCGCTTGTCGCCCAGCTGCGCGCTATCGACATAGCGCTACGTGAGCGGCATATGTCTCTCGCTAGCCTGTTGATTGTCGGTGGCCCCGCGCTGATCCCCTTCGGCCGTCTGCTCAGCCCATTAGCCGATCGGGATGGCCCTCTTTTGAGCGATTGTAGTTACGCACTAGCGAGCCCAGGTGTTCCGCTAAGCGCCTGGGCAGTGGGTCGGATGCCGGATGCGAACCCGCCGTGGCCGGGTCTACTGCTCGCTCAGCTCGAAGCGGCATACGCGCAGCATCATCGGCCACGACCGCGCATAGGAGACATCGTTGGCTTCAGTAGCGCGCAGTGGCAAGATGTCAGCGCGGCGGCGCTGAAGGCGGCACCGGGCGCGAGAGTGCTTCTGGCGCCACCAGCAGACGCTGCGATGCTCGCGGCTATCTTAAACCCGCGATTAGTTGTCTGCAACCTGCACGGGGTGCGTGAGGCAGCTGCCTGGTATGGCCAGTTGCCCGGCCGATGGCGCGTATGTGGCGGCCCTCCGCCCCGCCGATGTCGCTGCGTTACCACCAATGGCTTGGTTCAGCCAGGCCTGCTACGGTGGACGCATTGCCCACCAGCCGACAATGGCGTCGGCGCTGCTGGCGAGCGGTGTGACAACGTTTATTTGCAGCCTGGGGTTGACCTACGGCGCGATCGAGCGCCGAGCGGCGAATCGGATCTACTGGTCGCCGGTTTTGTCGCCGCCCTCGCTCAGCCCGGCATTAGTGCTGGCAATGCCTTACGCAGTGCCCAGGCCCATATGCTGCGTAATGTGCTCAGCACACGCGGACGGCTCGATGGAGCCGAGACGAAGACATTATTGAGCTTTTTGCTTTATGGCGACCCGACACTGGAGGTGTAAGCTTGCTCAACAAATCGCGAGAGCCGCTGCGCAAGCCGCGTCGTAAATCGCGGATCCAACCGGGTGAGGCGCTTTCGACTGCGCGCGATGCGCTGGCGGCGGCGCGGCGGGCTGCCCATCGGTTTGTCGCTGCACACTGGCCCGATCTAGCCGATGTGGAGCCACACGTGTCGAACGCGCCCAATTTCGCCCCGACCCAGAGCTGCTGGCCGCGCTCGGCCTCGACCCGCACAGTTTGCCACCCACGTCGCAGGAGGTGTGGTTTACCTTTACCTACAGCGGAACTCTTCATACGCCGGATGGATTCAGTGCGCCGCGCGTCGCCTCGGTGACGGTGGACGCGCACCAGCGCGTGTTGCGCTCTACAATGTCGAAGTAACGTTATTATGCAGCATATTCAGCAATCGCCTGCTGCCAGCCCGCGCGCACAGCAACGCACGCTGCGTGCCGCCTGGTTGGCGCTGCTTGGTTTCTTCGTGCTTTTTCTGGCGCTCTGCGTCTGGGCAGCCTACAGCGGTTGGCGCTACTATATCGGCGCAACGATCAACCAGTCGGCCACTTTGATCGTGCGCGGTAACCCCGAATGGATCAGCTGGCGGCCTCAGGATCGCACTGTTTTTCAGGGCGTACGCAGCGAGGCGCAGCAACTTGCGGTGGGGGATGCGGTGCGTATCGCGCGCTCGGCTGACTATGGTCAGGCGGCGACGATCCGGCTCTTCGACGAGAGTACCCTTGATCTCTGGGCTGGGGCGGATGTCACACTGGATACGATGCAAACGAGCCGCTGGACGCAAAGCGAAGAAGTGATCGAAGTTGTGCAGAGCGATGGCTATGTGCGCTACGACTTGCGCGCCGACCAGCCTTATCAGCAGGTTGCCTACCGGGTGCGCGCCGGTGCTGCCCAGATCACGCTTGACCCCGGTGGAAGTTATAGCGTGGAATTACGCCCCGCCGAGCGGCGCGTGCAACTGCTTGGTGCTGCATCGACGAGTCCGCAGATCGTCGATATCGCTGTGCGCTCCGGTAGCGCTCGTATCAGCGGCAGCGATGGCCGTGCCGTGCAGCTTGTGGCCGGTCAGCGGCTTGAGGTCGACCCCGCCGGGCTGCCCGGCCTGGCTATTCCTGCGCGCTGGGAACTCGTACGCGATGGCGATTTTAGCCGCTTCAGCGCCACCGAGTACAATAATACGACGCGCCCAGACTTACCGATGCTGCCGCGCTCGGACAGTTGGCGTGTTACCAGCGACGGCGCCGATGGTGTGGCGAACGGCTATTTTCTGCTCGCTGAGATCTGTCGTCCGCCCGAGCCGAGCATCGCCTGTGCCCCTGCCGAGCAACGTAACGCTGCATGGTTCTACCGCATCGGCAATCAGACCGCGAGCTTTCTTACGGGCATCGAGCAAAATCTTGGGCGCGACGGTACTGGCGTCGACATTTCTGAGTACCGATCGCTCGAGTTTTCCGTCTGGTCGCAGATCCTGAATCAATCCCTCGATGGCACCGGCGAGCGCGGTACTGAGTGCCCGGTGATGATCCGCTTTGTTGGCCGACGCAGCAGCCCCGCCGACCCGGAACACGAGCGTGTGGTCTGCATCTATACGCTCTACGACACCGCGCGCCAGCCCGTTAGCTACCCGGGTGTTCAATATCATCGTGCCGACCTTGGCGCGTGGTATAAATTTACTGTCGATTTGCGCGATGAGCCCTGGTTCCCGGATTATCGTTATCTACAGAGCATTCAGATCTACGCCAGCGGCCACGATTACGATGTACGTGTCACCGAAGTGTCGCTCATTGGGACGCAATAAGGGCTATTCATGCAAAATATCTGTGTCGTTGGGACGGGCTATGTCGGCTTGACAACCGGGGTGTGTTTTGCCGATCTTGGCAACCGGGTAACATGCGTCGAGATCGATCTGCTGAAGCTCGATACGCTGCGTAGCGGGCGAACGCCGATCTACGAGCCGGGTTTGCAGGAACTACTGGAGCGCAATTTACGTGCTGGTCGTATCAGTTTTACCGACGATTATACGCTCGCTCTGCAAGATGCGCGCTTTGTTTTTATCACCGTGGGCACGCCAATGGGCGAGGATGGTGCTGCCGATCTTGGCCAGGTGGAAGCGGCAGCTGCCTATATCGGGCAGCATCTCACCCAGAATGGCATTATCATCGATAAGAGTACTGTCCCAGTCGGCACCGGTGACATGGTGAGCGGTATTATCCGCCAGTACGCCCGGCCCGACCTGCGCTTTTCCGTCGTGTCCAACCCCGAGTTTCTGCGCGAGGGCAGCGCGCTGAGCGATTTCTTCAAGCCAGACCGTATTGTACTCGGCGCAAGCGATTATGCCGCTGCCGAGGAAGTCGGCACGCTACACGAGCCGCTTGGTGCGCCGGTCATTATCACCGATCTGCGCACCGCCGAGATGATCAAGTACGCCTCGAACGCGTTTCTAGCGACACGTATTTCCTTTATCAACGAAATCGCCCAGATCTGTGAGAAGCTCGGTGCCGATGTAAAAGAAGTGGCGCGCGGCATGGGCGCGGATCGGCGCATTGGCCCGCATTTTCTCGATGCGGGCGTTGGCTACGGTGGCTCATGCTTCCCCAAAGACGTGATGGCGCTGCGGCATATGGCGGCGAGCGCCGGCTGCCACCCGCAGCTCTTGCAGGCGGTGATGGACATCAATAAAGATGCGCGCCGCCGCTTTATCGCCAAGCTCACCGATCTGCTCGGCAGCCTCGATGGCACGCTGATCGGTGTGCTCGGCCTTTCCTTTAAGCCCAACACCGATGATATGCGTGATGCACCCTCGGTCGAGATCATCCGCGCCTTGCAGAGCGGTGGCGCGCGGGTGAAAGCCTACGACCCGGTGGCGATGGATGCGGCTGGTGAGATCTTGCCGACAGTTACCTACTGCGCCACCGCCTATGATGTCGCCAAAGAGGCCGATGCTTTGCTGATTGTCACCGAATGGAACGAGTTTAAACAGCTTGCCTTCAAGAAGATCAAGCCCTACATGCGTCGCCCGATTGTGCTCGACGGGCGCAATATCTACGATCCTGCCGAGATGAAGGAGCTAGGCTTTACCTATCGCGGCGTGGGAAGGTGAGCATTGGTGGGCGTCGTTGGCGACGAAGCCACCAGCGACGCCTACAACGCTAACATCATGATCGTGCATGGAGTGGACATAATAGAGATAGCGCGTGTAGATGCAGCGTTGGCGCGCTGGGGCGAGCGTTTTGCGCGAAGAGTGTTCACGCCCGGTGAGCTGGCAGATTGTGGTGCGCCTGACAGTTATCGTGTCGCCTCGTTGGCGGCGCGCTGGGCGGCCAAGGAGGCGGCGGCTAAAGCACTCGGCGTTGGGCTGCGCGGCCTGGCGGCGCGCCGTAAAATGTATGAAGTTGCTACACTCGTTGGCCTGCACGAGATAGAAGTGCGGCGTGGGCAGCAGGGTCGACCACTGTTGCTGCTGCACGGCGCAGCTGCCGAACACGGCGCGCGCCTTGGGCTCCGTTCGGTGACACTAAGTTTGTCGCACGAGCGCGCCTACGCTCTGGCAAGCGTGATCGGCGAGGTAGGATGATGCATATTGTCAGCGCAGAGCAGATGCGCGCGCTTGAGGCCACGGCAGTCGCCGCTGGCGCGACATGGCCTGGCCTGATGGAGCGCGCTGGCCTGGGCGTTGCGCAGGAAGCTCTGCAGCTGCTACGTACAACGGATGCGAAGAGCGCGCTGGTCTTGGTCGGCCCTGGCAACAACGGCGGCGATGGCCTGGTGGCGGCGCGCCATCTCCACGATGCACAGATCGCCGTCACGCTCTATATTTGGCGGCGCAGCGATGCGCACGCGGATGCGAACTGGCAGCACTGCCGCACACGTGGTATCGCCGAAGTAAACGCCGCCGATGATGACGATCACAAGCTGCTGCGCCAGTTGCTGGGCGCTGGCGGCCTGGTAATCGACGCCCTGCTCGGTACGGGTGTCAGCCGCCCGGTCGGTGACGATCTGGCCACGATTATCGCTGCCGTTCAGGATATGCGCCCGAGCGTATTGGTACTGGCGATCGACTTGCCAAGCGGCGTTCACGCCGACAGCGGCACGGTTATGGGTGCGGCCATCCGCGCCGATCTGACGGTTGTCACCGGGCTTGCAAAACGCGGCCTGTTCTTCTACCCGGCCCGCGCCTATGCTGGTACGCTGGCGCTGGCCGCTATTGGTATCCCTGATCACAAGCTGGAGGCACTGATGAGTGAGACTCTGTCTGCGGAATATAGTCGTTCACTGCTGCCTGCGCGCCCCGAAGATGCGCACAAAGGCACGTTTGGCAAAGCGCTGGTGGTGGCTGGCTCTTT
>JAAUTF010000060.1 GCA_012031775.1 Candidatus Altimarinota bacterium
GCCGTAGTACCGCGTGTCTTGCCGGTACGGCTTGGCCTGTTCGAAATACTCAGCCTCGCAATCGTGCTGATGCTGATCGGCGCAGTTGTGGGCTTCAATCTGCGTCGGCCTAGTTGAGCAAGCGGGCGGTTGGGCAATCAACGCGCGCGTGTACGCCAGATTTGTATGCAGCTCCACAACTTCTGCCGGATCGATCTCGATTGGCCGCAAGAGCCTCTTGACAGACACGACAACTGCGTTACAATACTTACTGTAAGTTAAGTCAGGATGCCATCCATGAGCGAGCCGAGCGCGGCACGAGAACACGTATTGCGGGTAGCTGAAGAATTATTCAGCGAGCGCGGGTACACTGCAGTCACACTCAAAGATATCGCCGAGCGCCTGGGTGTGCGTCAGGCAGCGCTCTACTACCATGTCCCCCAAGGCAAAGAGCAGCTGTTTGTAGAGGTGATGCAGCGTAGCTTTCGGCGTCATCAAAAAGGGATCGAGCGCGCCTTAGCCGAGGCAGAGCCGCGTCTGGCCGTGCAACTTACCGCCGTCGCCTCTATTAATGCGCAGCCCCCACTAGGGCTCGCGCGGCTGGCGCGTTCTGACTTACCCGCGCTCACATCAGACCATCGAGCTGATCTGAGTGATCTCGGTCAGCGGGCTTTGATCACTCCGCTCGAACGTGCCTTGGCCGAGGCTTACGCGCGCGGCGAAACTCGCCTTTTGGACACACAAGTTACAACAGCGCTTTTTCTGGCGATGATCGACTCGATCCACGAGATCTACCAGGCCAAGGCGATCAGCCGCGAGGTGTTAGCGCGCGATACGGTTGAGATGCTCACCCAAGGCTTGCTGCGCCGCTAATTGACACGGGGTGTGCGATCGCTATGGGCCTGGGTACGCCGTTGTTAGTCCTCCGACAAGATGGAACGGTCGTGGTTGCGTTGCGAATGGGCAACAGGGCTGTCCAATCTGCGGCGGACAGATCGGCGGTGTTATGCTAGCCCAATGGGTTGGCACGCCTGCCATCGCGCCACTGTTTATGCTCTTTTTTTGCGCGTCGATCTTACTTAATTTTAAGTTTGGAGAATCAAGAAATGGGTACACACACACAGGTCGCCCTGATCACAGGCGCATCGTCGGGCATCGGTGAAGCAACCGCGCGACAGCTGGCGGCTGCCGGGTTCATAGCCTATGCAACCGCGCGCAGCGTGGAGAAACTGGCCCCACTCAGCACAGTGGGCTGCCGTCCATTGCAGCTCGATGTCACCGATGAAGCCTCCATGCACGCTGCCGTAGCCGAAGTAGAGCGTCAGCACGGCGCGGTCGATCTGCTCATCAACAACGCCGGCTACGGTGAGATGGGGCCGATCGAGGAAGTGACCATAGACGCCTGGCGACGGCAGTTCGAGACCAACGTTTTCGGACTTGTCCGGCTCACCCAGCTTGTACTACCCGCCATGCGAGCACGCGGCAGCGGGCGCATCATCAACGTCGGCTCGGGCGGTGGCGAGTTCACCTTCCCGCTCGGCGGAGCGTATCACGCCAGCAAATACGCGCTGGAGGCGATCAGCGATGCACTGCGTTTCGAGGTGGCACCCTTCGGCGTCGAGGTGGTGCTCATCCAACCTAGCCCGGTACAAACACCGCTAGCCGCCGCCACCCTTGAGGCGATCAAAACCCCATCAGATAGCCCGTATGCTCCGCTTGTCACAGCATTCCGCCAGATGTCGGAAGCCAGCGCTGCCAGCGGGAGCGGCTACCTTACCGCAGAAGCTGTCGCTCAATCTATTGTTCGGGCGGCGCAGGCACGCCGACCACGGGCACGCTACAAACTCGGCATCATGGCGCACATGTTATCGTCTGCCCGTCGCCTCCCCGATCGCTGGTGGGATGCGCTACTACGCGCGATGTACCGTAGCGAGCCGAAGTCAGGCGGCAGCAGCCAGCCGTCAGTGAAGCGTGATGCGTGATGCGTTGGCGAGCAAGCACAACCTTGGTGCCGATCGCTACACAATGAGCAAGGAGTTTTCAGGTGAGTAAGTCAATCGCAATGATCAGCGGTGCATCATCGGGCATCGGCAAAGCCACCGCCCAACTGCTGGCCCAGCACGGCTACCAGGTCTATGCCGGGGTGCGTCGCCGCGAAGCCATGGCGCTGGTTCGTGGCCAGAACATCGAGCCGGTGCTGCTCGACGTAAGCAGCGATGAGTCGGTAGTGGCGGCGGTGGGGCACGTTATTACTCAGGCAGGTAGGATCGATGCGCTCGTCAACAACGCCGGCTACGGCCAGTATGGCGTGCTGGAAGATGTCGATCTCGCTGATGCGCAGCGCCAGTTCGACAGCAACGTCTTCGGTCTGATACGATTGACAAAGGCGGTGCTGCCGACCATGCGCCAACAGCGTTCAGGGCGCATCATCAATATCTCATCGGTGGCAGGGCGCGTGGCTACGCCAATGGCGGGTTGGTACAGCGCATCGAAACATGCTGTCGAAGCGCTCTCCGACGCGCTGCGGCTCGAAATGCAGGCTTTCAACGTTCAGGTCATCGTCATCCAGCCCGGTGCAATCAAGACCGGCTTCGACAGCATCGCGGTGCAGGAACTTGAGCGTACCACGCGCACCGCCGCCTACCGCCCGATGATTACAGCGTTCAGCCGCCTCATCACCAATTCGTACCAGCGCGCACCCGGTCCCGAAATCGTCGCTGCTGCGATCGTGCGCGCCTGTGTTGCCAACAAACCTCCTGCGCGCATCACCCTGCCGTCACACTCACATCTATTGATCGGGTTGAAGCAGTTACTCGGCGATGGTCTCTTCGACCGGCTGCTCCGGAGCCAATTGCGGCCAGGCGCGTCAGCAGAGACCACGGAGTTTCAGCACTGAGCGCGCAGAACTGAGAACTGAGAACCGAGAACCAGGGAACCAGGGAACCGAGAACCAAGAGCACAGAGTCTGCGAACTAGTGCAGTTCCAAACGACGTATTCGACCATCGGACGTAGGCCGACGGCGTCCCAAAGCAGCAGACACAATCTGCAATCTCACATCTGCAATCTACAATCGCACTACGAGGCCACGAATAGGGGGCCGAGATGTACATGGCAGTGGGCAGTGGTATACTTGCGCCTTGGTTCGTGTGTTCGAACTTCTGAATTCTGACTCCTGACTCCTGATTTCTATGTATCGTACACGCACCTTGGCCGCAGATGCAGCTGGCGTTGCAGCCGCTACGACACTGCTGCACGCCGGTGAACTGGTCGCGTTTCCGACCGAGACCGTGTATGGTCTCGGCGGCAACGCGCTCGACGCTGCTGCGGTTGCCCGGATTTTCAGCGCCAAAGGGCGGCCTGCCGAAGACCCACTGATCGTGCATGTAGCCGTAGTGGCGCAGCTGGCACGGGTAACACGCGATCTGCCAGACGTGGTTGAGCTGCTGGCAGCACGCTTCTGGCCGGGGCCACTGACCCTGATCGTACCGCGCAGCCCCGCTGTTCCGCCCGCTGTCAGCGCCGGGCGCGACACCGTGGCGGTGCGTATTCCGCAGCACCCGCTGGCGCAAATGCTCCTGCGCGCCGTCGCCATCCCTATCGCTGCGCCGAGCGCAAACCGTTTCGGCCACACCAGCCCGACGAGCGCTCAGCATGTGCTCGCCGACCTCGATGGGCGCATTGCTGCCGTGATCGATGGCGGCGCGACCCCGATCGGCATCGAGTCGACCGTGCTCGATCTTACAGCACCCGTGCCAACACTGCTCCGCCCTGGCGGCATCAGCCTGGAAGAACTACGAAAGGTACTGGGCGAAGTTGCACTGGGCCGGCGCGTCGAGCAAGATACAGCCCAGATCGCTCCCGGCCTGCTCGATCGTCACTACGCGCCAGCGAGCGCCATGTGGCTGGCCATCGGCCATGCCGCTGCCACCCGTGCCTGGTTGGCAAAGCGCGCCGCAGCGCTGCGAGCGGAAGGGAAACGCGTCGGGCTGCTTATCCCCGACGACGACCAAGACCTTGCCACCGCCGCCGACCTTGTTGTGACACTCGGCCCTGCCAACGATCCGGAGCGCATCGCCAGCCGGCTCTACGCCGCCCTGCGAGAGATCGATGCGCAGCGGCCCGACGTCATCCTGGCGCGCGATCTTGGCGAAGAGGGCATCGCCCGCGCCATCCGCGACCGTCTGCGCCGCGCCGCCAGCGGCAACGTAATCGAGATCGAAACGCGGTAGGGGTCTGCACACATGCAGGATGCCTACTGCGACTGCACCTCAGTTCTTCACGCTTCCTCTAACACATAAATTTGTGGCGGGCCACCATCGTAAAAAAGGATCGCCACCGCTTCGCGCTGCGGGGTATACGCTGCCAGCTCGGCAAAAACCTCCTCAGGCCAATCGTCGCCCGCCTCATCGAGCGGATAGTAGAGAATAGGCAAATTGCCGCGTGCGGTGCGCAGATCGAGGCCACGCAGATCGATCTCCACCGCGCCGCGCCCGTCGCGCCCATAGCCCTGACGCCCAAGATCGCAGATCGTCGTGCTCAGCAGATGCACATACGCATCGGCGATGGCCGCCTTTGTCGCGTGTGGATCGTTGAGTAGCTCACGCAGCCGCGTTATGCCGCGCTCACGCTGGCTCGTCATGATGTGCCTCCACCAAGGTGAAAAAGGGATGTTGCTGGCTACCAGCCAGGCTATTACGAATGCTATTGTACCCGATGATAAAGTTCACCTACAGGTGACAGTTCTGGCTAATACCCGGCCCGCAAAGGGGGTGGATGCTAGTTTTCGGCAGCAGAGCTGCCGAAAACTAGCATCCACCAAATCCTTTCTGAACCATCGTCTGAGCAGAAAAGAACAACGAACAGACGTTCGTCGCACTGTACAAGTTCTCGAAGCTGACATATACTGCATGTGCGACGACTGTACAACTGCATACGATGCGTTCGCTACGCTGCGAAAGAGGAGGGAACCCTGTGTTTTCAGGTTTGTTAAGTGTGCTCACCGCGCCGGAGTTGCTGCATATCCCGGATGGTTTTCTGAGCACGCCAGTGGCGCTTGTTGGTTGGCTGCTGGCGATTATCTTGATCGGTGTTGCGCTCTACCAGACGCGCGGGCAGCTCGGCGAGAAACAGATCCCCCTGATGGGCGTCGTGGCGGCCTTTATCTTCGCGGCGCAAGCGATCAATGTGCCGATCGGCGGGGGCACCTCGGGGCACCTGCTTGGCGGGGCGCTCGCGGCGATCATTTTAGGCCCCTGGGCGGCAGTGCTGGTGATGACGGCGGTGATCAGTGTGCAGGCCTTGCTGTTTCAGGATGGCGGTGTGCTGGTTTTGGGCTGGAACATCATCAACATGGGCATCCTGACGGCGTTTACCGGCTTTGCGATCTACAACGCGCTAAAATCGATACTTGGCAATACGCGCACAGCAGTGCTCGTGGCCGGCGGCGTCGGTGGCTGGCTCTCGATGATGGTTGGCGCGGCGGCTACCGCCGTCGAGATCGCGCTCTCAGGCACCTCGCCGCTCGCTATCGCGCTGCCCTCAATGCTCTCTGTCCACGCTGTGCTCGGCCTGATCGAGGCCTTTATCACTGTCGGTGCATTAGCCTTCATCAGCGCCGCACGGCCCGACCTGCTTGAGATCGGGGCGCACGCACCAGCCCGCAGCAGCGCAGGATGGGTCGCCGGTGGCCTCGGTATTGCGCTTGTTGTCGCCGCGCTCTCGCCGCTTGCCTCGCCCGACCCAGACGGCCTCGAGCGCGTCGCCGAAGATGTCGGCTTCCTCGATACTGCGCTGGAGCCTGCGTATAATCTATTGCCCGACTATACCATCCCCGGCATCGAGAACGGCGTCGTGTCCGGCATTATCGCGGTAATGCTCGGCACGGTGATCGTCTTCGGCCTCAGCTATTTTGTCGGGCGATTGCTTGGGCGAAGAGTACAGGTTTAAGGTTACAGGTTACAGGCACTGGCAGTTGTCACTGCAACTTTCTATGCTTTCCTTCAAAGAACAATACCAACGCGGGTCGAGCTATGTTCATCGGCTCGACCCACGTATCAAACTTGGCTGCATGCTGCTGTTTGTGCTCAGCGTCTCGCTGCTGCCGACAGCAGCATGGCTTAGTTATGGCTTGCTGTTCGTGTCAACACTGTTTATCGCCTATCACGCCGGGCTGGGCTGGGGCTACGCACTACGACGCTCCTTTGTGGCGCTGCCCTTTGTGCTTGCGGCGATTTTTCTGCCCTTTACGCTGCCGGGCCAGCCGCTCTTTAGCCTTGGGCCATTTACCGCCAGCCTTGAAGGAACCTTGCGCCTGGCCAGTATTGTGCTGAAAAGCTGGATTTCGGTACAGATCGCGATTTTGCTCGCGGCGACAACACCGTTTCCAGACGTCATCTGGGCGCTACGCGCGCTGCGTGTCCCGGCGACTCTGGTCGGTATCATCAGCTTTATGTATCGGTATATCGCTGTGCTCGGCGATGAGGCAAGCCGCTTGATCCGTGCGCGCTCGGCGCGTGCAGCACATAGCGATCGGCGCAGTGGCGGTAGTCTGCTCTGGCGGGGCCGTGTGGCTGGCGGTATGGTCGGTAACCTCGGCCTGCGCGCGTTTGAGCGCTCCGAGCGCATCTACGCCGCCATGGTCGCACGCGGCTTTACCGGTGAAATCCGTACCCTTGCACCACCGCACATCGGCGCATCCGACCGCGACGCGCTTATCGGGATGATTACCTTTCTGGCCGCCGTCCTACTGCTCGCGCTATTTGTCTGATGCATAATGTTCGATATATACGGGGCGCGTCGATGCCATCGCCAGGCGCTATAGGGACGCAGAAGGGGTGCAGCATGCTGTGCCCTCCTGCTCCCCTCCTGAATTCTGAATTCTGACTCCTGCACTATGATATTGCTCGATATTCGCGACCTTCACTTCAGCTACCCAGACGGACGGCAGGCGCTTTGTGGTGTGAACCTACAAGTGCGGCCGGGCGAGAAGATCGCTCTCGTCGGCCCGAATGGTGCTGGCAAATCGACGCTGATGCTGCATTGCAACGGCATTCTGCGTGGGCGTGGCACCATCTATGTTGGCGACGAGGAGCTGTCCGACAATACTATCGGGCGCGTTCGTGCTAGCGTCGGTCTGGTTTTCAAGATCCCGACGACCAGCTTTTTTCGCCGACCGTGTTCGAGGATGTGGCCTTCGGCCCGTTGCATATGGGCCTGCCCGAGCAAGAGGTGCGCCGCCGCGTCGATGTTGCACTCGACGCCGTGGGTATGCTCAGCTATCGTGAGCGTATTTCGCACCATCTGAGCACCGGCGAGAAGAAGCGCATCGCCATCGCCACCGTGCTCTCGATGCAGCCGCAGCTGCTTGTGCTCGATGAGCCTACCGCCGGGCTCGACCCGCGCGCGCGCCGGAGCTTGATCGAGTTGCTGAAAGCGCTCGACCTGACCTTGATCGTTTCTACCCACGACATGCCTATGATCCCCGAGCTTTTCCCGCGAATGGTGGTGATGGACGGTGGCTGCGTTGTGGCCGACGGGCCAAGTGTCCAGTTATTGGAAGATCAAGCACTGCTTGCGAAACACGGGCTGGAGTACCCTTAGGCATTGCAGATTGCGGTGATAGAGCGGGGTTATCTGTGTGTAGCCACTAGGCCCTCTGCGGTTCATGACAAATTGTAGATGGAGTTTCTTTTCTACCAATGCTACAAGACCTTCTGAATAACGTCTAGCGCGCCCGCCAGAATACGCTCCTGGTCGCCGCCAGCAACGTTGATGGCAGTGATAGCGATGGCTGCCGGGGTGCAGCGCTGGCGCACCGCTTTAAGCACCTGTGCCAACTCGGCGAGCTGCCAGCCGTCGGGTGTCGGGTAGACAGCGCCAGGCAGTAGTTCGCTGTCGAGCACGTCGACATCGAGGTGCAGGTAGAGCGTGGCATCGGAGGTAATACGCTGCAACACCGCGTCGAGGTGCGCGGGAGCAGCGCGTAGCTCGGCGGCGGAGAGCACGGCAACGGCGGAAGCGGCTAGTGCTGCCGCTTCAGGCGGGTCGAGATCGCGCACGCCGATCAGCGCGATCTGTGCTTCATCCACCGCTTGCACGATCCCGGCAGCAGCAGTGACTACACCCAGGCAGCGCCCAGTGAGCGCGGCCAGCGGCATGCCGCCAAGGTAGCCGCTCGGTGTGGTCGCGGGCGTATTAAAATCGCCGTGGGCGTCGGAGCCAGGCAACACTCACTTTGGCGCCGAGGCCGCCGACCACGCCGAGCGCTGTCAGGCAGTCGCCGCCGATCACAACTGGGACTGCGCCTGATACACGAGCCGCTCGTACTGCGCTGGCCAGCGCAGCGGCGATCAGCGCTATATCTGCCTCTTGCTCGCCGCTCAACCCTTGAACCTCAAGCACCACCGGAACATCGGCCCACGGCAGCGGCAACGCAGCCAGGCGCGGCAGCAACAGCGCGGGCGTAGCCCCCATACGCTCGCCGGGGCGATGCAAATCGAAAGGCACACCGATCAATTGGTAGTTTAGTCTCATTGTGCTGGTAACTCCCGCGAACTCTCTGGGTTCGCTCCTGCGCTCTATGCTTTGTGCTCTGTACTCATGGCTCTTGGTTCTGTGCGCCCTACACGCGCTCCACCACCAGAGCTATCCCCTGGCCGACACCGATGCACATTGTCGCCAGCGCGTGTTCGATATCGTTGCGGCGCGCCATTTCGTGAACAAGCGTGGTTAGTATGCGAACGCCCGACGCGCCAAGCGGGTGGCCAAGCGCAATAGCACCACCGTTCGGGTTGATCCGCATGTCTTCGGCGTCGATGTGCCAGGCGTCAAGCACGGCGAGCACCTGGGCAGCAAAGGCCTCATTCACCTCGACGATGCCCATCTGCGCAAGCGTGAGCCCGGCGCGCTGCAGGGCCTTCTGCGTCGCCGGCACCGGGCCGATACCCATCACCCGCGGGGGCACACCGGCGCTAGCCATGCTACGCACACGCGCCAGCGGACGCAAACCGTGCGCGCGACCGTACTCTGCTGAAACCAGTAGCACGGCGGCGGCACCATCGTTGAGCGGGCTGGAGTTGCCCGCTGTCACCGTACCGTTCGGTTTGAAGGCCGGTTTCAACTGCGCCAACTTCTCCAGGCTGGTATCGCGGCGCGGCCCTTCATCGTGCTCGATCAGCACCTCGCCCGTGCTGCTGCGCAGCAGCACCGGCACGATCTCGCTTGCGAAACGCCGCTCGTCCTGCGCGCGTAAGGCCTTCTGGTGACTGCTCAGCGCAAACCGGTCTTGCGCCGCGCGCCCAATACTGTACGAACTGGCCAACGTCTCACCCTCAGCCACCTCAGCAGCAAGCACTAGTCCGCTGTTCGCGGTTGCCTGGTTGCCTGGTTGCCTGGTTCTCGGCGCTCCGCTCTCGGCACTCGATTCTCGGTTCTCAGTTCTCAGTTCTCCGTCCTCGGCTCTTGTTGCAAAAAGGAAACGCTCCGCCACCAGGTTCTCCGCCGTCATACCCAGCGCGTCGGTGTGGCCGAGTTGCTCCAGTTGCTGGTTGACGAAACGCCAGCCGAGTGTTGTATCGTAGATCGTGGTGTGGCCAGTGGCGAAGCTGCGCTCCGGCCTAGCCATCGCGTAGGGCGCGCGGCTCATCGACTCCACACCGGCGGCAACGATCGCGTGCGCTTCGCCGAGCATAATCGACCGGGCGGCCTGTGCTACCGCTTCTAAACCCGAGCCACAGAGCCGATTAACCGTCACACCGCCGACTTCGAGCGGGAAACCGGCCAGCAGCAGCGCCATCCGCGCGACGTTGCGGTTGTCCTCGCCGGCTTGGTTCGCACAACCCATCACCACATCATCGATGTCTGTAGCGGGCATGCCACTGCACTGCAGCAGCGCCCGAAGTGTGAGCGCCGCCAGATCGTCCGGGCGCACGCTACTTAATGCACCACCGTGTTTCCCCACCGGCGTGCGCACGGCACCAACGATCCATACCGCATGTGCGTGTTCGTAAGCCATGGCTAGGCACTCCTTTCGCCAGGATGCCTGCTCCCGAGCGCGCTGTCGAGCACCATACACAGCGCGTGCCCACCGTAGGAGCCAGGAGTCGAATCGTGGTTGGTGGCTACACTGCCAATAACAACACAAGCTTTCTTCACAAACCCGTTAGGGTTGTTATATAGTAACCTACATGGTTGTGGTACAGCGCGGTGCGCGCGCACGGCGTTGTCGCGCGCGCACCACCAGCTTCTCTACCAACTTTACTGTAAAGGCAGTATTCGGAGCATTAAACAGGTGCGCCGCGTCGAGCGCGATGTGAGCGATACGGAGATCGCCGCAGCTGCCCTGCAGTATGTGCGCAAGATCAGCGGCTACCGCGTGCCTAGCCGGGCGAACGCCGCAGCCTTCGACACCGCAGTGGCCGAGGTTGCCGCCGCAACGTAGCGCCTGCTCGCCGCCATCGAGGCGCTACCCAAAGCAGAGTATGAGGTACAATAGGAGTAATCCGAAGGAATTCAGGACTCAGAAGATGGAATATTCCATCCGCTATCTAGCCCGCTCATGATCTTTACGCATTAAACCAGGTGCGCAGCCCACGTGAGCCGGCTTTGTCCCGCATCGCCCGGCGCTTCAGCGCAAGGCGTGCGATAGATCGGAAGCGTGGCCGCATGAGCCGGGCCTATCCTCCTGACTCCTACAAAAAGAGGCGCTATGGCGAATTCCAGCTCTTTTCGCGAACGTATGCAGCAGCTCGATGCTATGCTGGACGACCTGGCGCAGCCTGGGCAGGAGATCGCACCAGCGGCCGCTGAAACGTCGACTGTTGCGCCGAGCGATGCTGCTGATCTCGGCGTCGCATTGGCCAGCCTGTTCGTTGGCGGCGCAGTGCTTGGTATACACAACCTCACGCAACGCATGCAACACTGGCAACAGCAGGCCGGTATCGCGCTCCCGCCCTCACCCTCGGCAGCCAGCGATACACTCCGTTATGCGCTGATCGGCTGGTTCTTCGAAACGCAAGAGCAGTTGCGCCCGCAGGGTAACCCGCTGGGCTGGTTCTTCGCCACTATGGATCAGGTCGCCGATCTCGCCTTTAGCCGCGTGACCAATAATCTGCCACGTCTCAGCCCGCGCCCGCCGCGCGCCCTACGCGACGAAGACGCCCAACGCTGGATCGCGCGCGGCATGCAAGAAGAGCAACGCAGCGTTGCGCTCGCTCAAGTCGCCCTGCCCGACCTGCTCAACCTGACGATCGGCTACCTCGCCGGACAGCCTGCCGTGCAAGATGCGATCGCCGCCCTGGTGCGCTCACCGGCCATGGACGATGCCATCGTGCAGCTCGCCGCCCGCCCCGGCACCCAGGCAGCGATCGTCAATCTTGTCCACTCGCCCGCCATTGCCGACGCCATTCCCGCCATCGTCGAGGCTCCAGCCATGCAAGACGCCGTGCGCCACCTCGTCACCACCCCGGCGATGGACGACGCTATCACCACGCTTTCTGCCTCACCTGCACTCGTCGATTTAGTACAGACGCAAAGCAGCTCGTTTATCAACGAGCTTATCGAGGAAGTGCGCGAGCGCAGCATCAACGCCGACACCCTACTTGAGGCACTGGTACGCCGCCTGTTCGGTCGCGCACGCCGCGATACCCTGCCGCGTGAGGCTCATGGCACGCTTGTATTTGAACAGCGCAGGCTAGAGGAGAAACGCGGATGACTGCCATACCAAAAGCGCGTAGCGATACCAAACGAACCGTATACATTGCGCAAGTCTACCGCTACTATGCTGGCTTTGTCACGCGCTCGCTGGCGATGATTATCGACCTGCTCGTGCTTGCGCTCTACCTGTTGCTCTTCGGCATCGCCAGCGAATTTCTTTTCCGTACCTCCGGCATCACGCAGCTCGGCAACTTCCTGCGCACTACGCTCCCTAGCAGCATACCGCTGATCGACTTTTTTTCCAGCCCGGCCTTTCAGCTCACGTTCACGTTCGCCAGCGGCTTTATCTATCTTGCGCTTTTCTACGGCATGGTCGGCACCACTATCGGCAAACATATCCTCGGCCTCCGCGTGGTTAATGCCGACGGACGGAATCCAAACTTGCAGCAGACGCTGCTGCGTGTGCTGAGTTATGCCGTCTCGGCGCTGCCGCTCTATCTTGGCTTCTTCGCGATTTTATTCGACGATCGTCGCCGCAGCTGGCACGATCGCATTTCCGGTACCTTTGTCGTTCACGCCTGGGATGCCCGAGGCGACGAGACTTTTTTGCGGCGGGCTATCGTTCGTGTCAGCGGCAAGGAGCAAGCCAATGGCTGAGATCTCTTGCTGCGTGTGCCCTCAATAATTAGCGAGGTTGAAAGCGATGCGTGTACTTTTTATCGGCGGCACCGGCTTGATCAGCACGGCCTGCACCGAACTGGCGATCGCCCAGGGCATCGAACTTGTCTTGCTGAACCGCGGCAATCAGCCGCCTCCGGCTGGCGCTAGCGTGCTAAAGGCCGACATTCACAATCCGGCGGATGTTGCGCAGGCGCTAGCTAACCAGCACTTCGATGTGGTTGTCAACTGGGTTGCCTTTACCGCATCGGATGTCGAGCGCGATATCACCCTGTTTCGCGAGCGCACCCGCCAGTATATCTTCATCAGCTCGGCGAGTGCCTATCAGAAGCCGGCCAGCCACTATTTGATCACCGAAGACACACCGCTCTATAACCCTTACTGGGAATATTCACGCAACAAGATCGCCTGCGAAGAACGCCTGTTGCGCGCTTACCGCGACGAAGGCTTCCCCTGCACCATCGTGCGCCCTTCGTTCACCTACGGCGATAGCCAGATTCCGCTGGCCGCCAATAGCTGGCAGCGGCCCTATACCGCTGTCGCACGGCTACGCCAGGGCAAGCCGCTGATTGTTCCCGGCGACGGCACATCGCTCTGGGTGATGACGCATAACAGCGATTTTGCCAAGGGCTTCAACGGTCTACTCGGCCATCAGCAGGCCATCGGCCACGCTTTTCATATCACCTCCGACGAAGCGCTCACCTGGGACCAACTCACCGAGGCCGTCGCCGCCGCAGCTGGTGCCAAGGCGAACATCATCCATATCGCCTCCGATTTTCTCGCCGCTTGTCTGCCGGAGATGACCGGCACGCTGATCGGCGACAAAGCGCGCAGCGCTGTCTTCGACAATACCAAAATCAAGCGCTTCGTGCCGCGCTACTGTGCTACGCTGCCTTTTGCGCGCGGCATCGAGCGCTGCCTTGCCTGGTTCGACGCCGATCCCGCTCGTCGCCAGATCGACGAGGCGGCTGATCAGCAATGGGATCGCCTAATCGCTGCCTACGAGCAAGGTCTTACCGTAGCGCGCAGCCAATTTTAACCACGGACACACTATGTTCAGCAAACATTCTAGCTTCACCATCTATCAAGAGCAGCCCTTCAACGGTGGGCCGCCGGTCGCTGCGCTGCCAGAGCAGTTCATCACGCCCGAAGAACTGTTTTTTGTGCGCAGCCACGGCAACGTGCCGCAGATCGATGCTGCCACGTACCGCCTGGAAGTAGACGGCCTGGTGGAGCGCGCGCTCAGCTTGAGGCTTGTCGATCTGGCGCAGTTCACGCGTGCCGCGCAGACGGCGACGCTACAATGCGCTGGCAACCGCCGTGACGAGCTACTGGCGCTCGGGCCGATCCCTGGTGAATTGCCCTGGAGCGCAGACGCGATCGGCAACGCGCGCTGGGGCGGCGTGCGCCTGGTGGATGTGCTGCGCGCCGCTGGCGTCGTATCCGGCGCGGCCCATGTCCATTTCACCGGCCTCGACTACGTCGAGCACGACGACGAAGGCTTCTCTTTCGGCGCATCCATTCCGCTGCAAAGAGCGATTGCGCAGGATGTCTTGCTCGCCGACACCATGAATGACCTGCCCCTGCCGTCGGAGCATGGGGCACCGTTACGCGTCGTCGTACCGGGCACAATCGGTGCGCGCAGCGTCAAGTGGCTTGGGCGTATCACGCTGGCCGCCGAACCCTCGCCAAACTATTTCCAGCAGCGCGCCTACCGGTTGGCCAGGGAAGCCGCGCAAGAAGCGGCCATGCTCGACACCGTTTTCCTCAGCGCTGCGATCTGTACACCGCGTTCGGGCGCGCAACTCCCGGCTGGAATGCTCGCCGTCACCGGCTACGCCATCGGTCACGGCGCTACGCCGATCGTTGCCGTCGAGGTCTCCTGCGACAACGGCAGCAACTGGCAATGCGCCGAACTGCTCGACACACCTGTTACCGGGGCCTGGATGCGCTGGCAGATCGCGCTCGACCTTGGCCCAGGCAGTTACGAATTGGTCGCACGCGCGCGCGATGCAGACGGCAACACCCAACCTGCCGATCTTGGCGCAACCTGGAACGGCAAAGGCTACATGAACAACGCCTGGCACCGTGTGGCGCTCCACATCCGTCCGTAAGGGCGCCGCATGCGCGCCCGAAGCAAACCCATACGAACGCAGCATGCTGCGCCCTGCACTGATTATGCAATCACTCGCGCTCACACCTGCCGACACAGAGCTGATCGCCGCTGCAAAAGCGCTGATCGCTCAACGCTACCTACCCGATCGACATCATCTTGCAGCGGCAATCCGTAGCAGCGCTGGGCAGATCATCACCGGCCTGCACGTCGAGGCCAACGTCGGCCGCGTGACCGTTTGCGCGAGGCGATCGCGCTCGGGCGTGCGCTTCTCAGGCTCGTCGGCGCTGGAAACGATCGTGGCCGTGCGCGTGCCAACCACGATCCCACGCGTTTTACCGTCGTCTCGCCTGCGGCATGT
>JAAUTF010000061.1 GCA_012031775.1 Candidatus Altimarinota bacterium
CTTCGGTGATTCTCGTTGGCTTGCACCAGCAGCGTATACTCGGCCTGGATCTGCTGCAATGTCGTGTCACGCGCCAACTGCTCACGCCGCGCTTGTAGCTGCGACTCGGCGAGGCGCGCCTCTTCGGTCAACTCGCGCAGCGTCTGCTCAACCTGCAAGGTCTTCTGGCGGGCGCTGGCATCAGCGTCGAGCCGCGTCTGCTCGATCGCTTCCTCCTGCTGGCGACGTAGCGCAGCCAGGCGCAAGTCTTGTTCCACGCGGGCGCGCTCGCTTTGTAGGCGTTGCTCGGACGCTTGGCGGATCAGCGTGGTCTGCTCTTCGGTCTGCACGCGTTCGCGCACCACCTCTTGCTCGCGGGCAAAACCGCGTGCGCTTCCTGCGCCACCCGAATCTCCAGCGCCTCGGTCTGTTTGCTCTGCTTGATGCGCTCGATCTCGACCAGCGTCTCAGCCTCGCTCGTCTCAGTCACCTGGCGCGTCTGCAACTCCTTCTCGCGGATCTCGTCCTGCGTCTGCAGAAAGCTGATGCGCGCCGATTTCTCTTGCTCGTAGCGAAACGGCGCTTGCAAGTGCTCCCAGAGACGCTGTGAACTGACCACCGCCTCTTTGATCTGCACCGTCACGATCTTGATGCCCAGGCCCTCGTCAGTATCCTGGCTGGCGGCGCTGCGGCCCTCGGCTACCGCCTTGAGCCGTGTGGTCAACTCCTCAATGATCGGCTCTTTATCGGTGAGCACGTCCTCGACGCTTAAGGTTGCGATCTTGTCTTTGATCGCCGCCTCAGCTTGCTCGCGCAGCTGCGCGTTCACAATGCCGAGCGGATCGCGGCTATCGGAGAAATCCAGCTTGCGGTAGGCCACGCCAAAATCGTTGATTTGCCACTGCACATAGGCCAGCACATTGATGCCCTGCTTCTCGCGGGTGATGCTGTTCGCGACGATGCCGATCGTCTGCATGGCGGCGGGCACCACCAGATAGGCATCCGTGGCAGCGTTGTAACGAAACGAGAGACCAAGGCCTAGCGTCACCGGTTGGGTTCGCCCGATACGTGTATGCACAACATAGACGTTCGGCGGCACAATCACACGTTTGAACGGCCAGAAGCCTGTCTCACGCACACGGATCGGCTCTTTCTCCAGCTGTAGCTCCTCAGACGTTTTTAATCCGGTCTGGGCGATCGGGCTGCGCGCCAGCATCGCGGCTGAACTCAGCACGCGCTCGCGCGCTGGCGCAGGCACACCAGGCGGAGGAGGTGGCGCAGCCGGGCTTAGCAGCACCGCATCATCGTCCTGGTTGAGGTTCTGTTCGAGAAAAACGTTCGCGGCGGCTTTGCGCTTCGGCTCCATGCTGGCCTCCTTGATTAATCGACGGTGGCTCTACAGATACGAACGTTAGCAGCGCCGCGTTACTGCTATGCAAGCTGTGAGGCGCGCGCCAGATAGCTTCGCTGAGGTGCAGCTCGGGCTTCAGCGCTCCAGCGCTGCGCCGTTGGAGACGAGGTTTGCCAACTCGGCGCGATTCTGCTGCACGAGCTGGGCGTCGCCCTGGCGCTCGGCGAGCATGGCGCTCCGTTCAAAATCGGCCCGCGCAGCCACGCTGTTTCCCATGGCCACATAGGTCAGGCCGCGATTAAAGAGCGAGAGCGCATCGTGCGGCGCGAGCTGTAGGGCACGGTTGTGATCGGTGAGCGCTGCATCGAGCGCGCCGAGGCGCATCTGCGCATAGCCGCGGTTCGAGTAACTGGCAATGTCCTGCGGTGCGCGCGTGATAGCCTGCGTGTAGTCTTCGATCGCACCGGCGAAGTCGCCCAACTCGGCGCGCGCCACACCCCGGTTGCGGTAGGAGGAGAAGGGAGCCGGATCAAGTGCTAGCGCCTGCGAGAGATCGTCGATCGCCGCCTGATAATCGTCGAGCAACATGCGGTTAAAACCACGCGTCGCATACGAAAGCGCGTCACGCGGGTTCAGCTCGATCGCGCGAGTGTAATCGGCGATCGCCGCCCGGCGAGTCACCCTGCCGCGCCAGCATGTTCGCACGGTTAAAATAGGTATCGCCGTCGGCTGGGTTCAGCTCAATCGCACGGGTGTAATCGGCGATCGCTCGCTGATCATCGCCAGACCGGGCATAGGCACCGCCGCGATTCTTCCAGGCGCTAGCCAGAGTCGGGGCACGCTCCAGCGCCTGATCGTACACGCGATCGCACCACGATAATCACCTGACTGGCTAACGCTCCAGCCCGCTCCAGCAAGGATGTAAGCTCAGCACCAACGCCCGGATTGGCCCGTGCTGCGGCCTTCGCCTCCTCAGCCGCGCGCACAAAACCGCTGGCCGCGCCGTCGGAAAAGGCGCTCTTCGGCACCATCAAGCCACGCCAGGCCTCAGTACTGGCAAACGCGATCAGCACTTCGCCGCCCTGCTCCTTGATTGTCGCAACCCGATCCCAGGGTATAAGCACCTCCTGGCCGCCGATCGTCCAAAGCAGCATGTCCGGGCGGATCTCGACCGCACTTTGCCCTGGCGGGAAGATGCGCAACAACCCCCGCGCGCTTCGACGAATACGCAACTGGCGCATAAAGCGCGGGTAGAGAACATACACCAGGAAGGCCACGATCACAGCAATAATCGTCGACCATTCGCGCAGGCCTGAAATAGGCGCGAGCATAAAAATTAACAGCCCGGCAACAGCAAATGCCGCAATGAGTGGCGGCGCCACCGGCTCGGGCCGCTCGTGCGCGAGGGCCTCGTCGATGTATGCCGCCTGACGCAACGCCTCACGCTCCGTATAATTGTAGGTAACTTTCATTTACAATCCTCCGGCGGCTCTGCACTGCCCAGTACACGGTACCGTACTCCCTGCGCTGTCAGCAGGCTCTGGTAGAGCAGAGGCGACCCACTTAGCCACTCAAGCGGCGCGGGCGGTGCGGCATGCGCCATAGCCATACTTATGTCAACATACTGCTGCTTGCCAACAACGCCCCGCACGCGGCCAAGCGTCAGATGAGGACGGTACGGGCGCGTCTCGGCGACGATACCGAGCGCTGCGGTGGCGGCGACAACGCGCCACCGCAGTTCGTGGAGCGCTGAAACATCGCCGGCAAGGCCAGCCCAGAGCACCTGCGGCCTCGTTGCGTTGGGGAATGCGCCGAGGCCAGCAAGCCCGAGCGTACAAGCCAGAGGCGGCAGCATGGCCAGGGCGGCGAGCAACGGAGCGACGAGCGTCTCTTGCTGCTCGCCGAGGAACTGCAGGGTGAGGTGCAGGCCGTGGCTGCGCGTCCAGCTTACGGGGCGCGCACCCAAAGCTTGCAAGCGCTCTTGCGTGGCAAGCAACTCAGCGCTGATCGCGGATGGAAGATCGAGGGCGATGAACAGGCGCATCGTCTGTATGCACCAAGAACCAAGAACCGCTACGCCGACCCCTCGTTTTGGTTCTCGGTTCTCGGTTCTTCGTCCTACGGCAAGGGCTTGATCTGATGCCAGTTCTGGCTATCGATCGCTGGTTCGTCGGGGCCGGGGCTGAGACGCGTCGAGTACGAGGCTGGCCGTTGGCTAGCAGCACCGCGCGCGGCTATTGTCGCGTAGGAAGGTTTCCAGCAGCGTGTCGCGCATGTAGCGCAGCAGCGCCGGATCTTCAAGCGGAAAAAGCTCCTCGACGCGGCGATCGAGGTTGCGCTCCATCAGATCGGCGCTGCCGCAGTAGACCTCTTCGTTGCCCTGGTTGTAGAAGTAATAGATGCGGTGGTGCTCTAAAAA
Organism: Candidatus Altimarinota bacterium; assembly: GCA_012031775.1. GTDB lineage: Bacteria > Chloroflexota > Chloroflexia > Chloroflexales > Chloroflexaceae > JAAUTF01. The sequence goes on from JAAUTF010000061.1 coordinate 3,750, forward strand.
GCGCCCAACGATGCTGCGCACTGCGATCGTCTCGCTCAAACCAGGCACGCCCGGGCGCAGCGAGCACATACCACGCACGATCAGGTCGATGCGCACGCCCTCCTGCGAAGCGCGGTATAACTCGTCGATGATCTGCGCATCGACCAGCGAGTTCATCTTCATGATAATATGGCCGCCGCCCTGCTGCTTGTGCTGGCGCGCCTCGCGCTGGATCATCTCGACCATACGTTGGCGCAGCGTCACCGGGGCCACTAGCAGCTTGCGATAGCTACGCTGGCGGCTGTAGGCGGTGAGAAAGTTAAACAACTCGACGACATCGGCGGTGATATCGGGCCGACAGGTGAAAAGGCCGACATCGGTGTAGATGCGCGCCGTCGAGGCGTTGTAGTTGCCGGTGCCGAGATGCACATAACAGCGGATGCCGTCTTGCTCTTGGCGCACAACAAGCGCGAGCTTGGCGTGAACCTTCAGCCCGAGCAGCCCGAAGACGACATGCACGCCCACACTTTCCATCGCCTTCGCCCAGTTGATATTATTCTCTTCGTCGAAGCGCGCCTTCAGCTCGACCACCGCCGTCACCTGCTTGCCGTTCTCGCGCGCGTGCATCAGGGCGCGCACGATCGGCGAATTCGAGCCGACGCGGTAGAGCGTCTGCTTGATCGCCAGCACGTTCGGATCTTCAGCGGCGGCCTGGATGAAATCGATCACCGGCGCAAACGACTGGTACGGGTGATGCAGCAAAATATCGCCCTGGCGAATGGCATCGAAGATATTCGCCTGGTTGGCAAGCGCCGGGTGCATCAGCGCAGTGAACGGCGGGTCTTTAAGATCGGGCCGGTCGATACTCATCAGGTTCATCAGGCTAGAAAGGCCGAGCGGGCCGAGCACAGTGTAGAGATCGGCGTTGCTGATCTTAAGATTGGTCATCAGCAGGTTACGCATATGCTCTGGCATCAACTCTTCGACCGTCAAGCGCGTGACAACACCGAAGCGGCGCTGGCGCACGCCCTCTTCGATCGTGCTGAGCAGATCGTCCGCCTCATCTTCTTCGATCTCCATATCAGCATCGCGGGTGACCCGAAACGGATAGGCCTCGACGATCTCCATGCCGGGGAAGAGCTTGGCCAGTGAGGCCTCGATCACCTGCTCCAGCCAGACGAAGGCATAACGCCGCTCGGGCGGTACGTCGTCGTTCGCTGCAATCAGCTCGTTCGGCAGCTGGATAAGGCGCGGCAACACCTCGGGGATCTTGACGCGCGCAAAAAGTTCGCCGCGCTGACGGTCGATCAACACCACGCCCAGGTTCAAGCTCAGGTTCGAGATAAAGGGAAAAGGTCGGCTCGTATCATACGCCAGCGGCGTCAGTACCGCAAAGATGCGGCGGTCGAAGTAATCACTGAGATAGGCGCGCTGCTGCTCGTTGAGCTGTGGGTACTCCAGCAGATAGATGCCCTGCGCCGCCAGGTTAGGCAGCAGGTCTTTCATCAACAACACACGTTCAGACTCAATTAAAGGCATCAGTGCGCGTCGAATAGCGGCCATCTGCTCGTTGGGCGTGAGGCCATCGGGCGAGGGCTTCTGCACGCCCGCGCTGATCTGCTGCTTGATGCCGCTGACGCGGATCATAAAGAACTCATCGAGGTTGGAGGCGAAAATACTGAGGAACTTTACCCGCTCGAGCAACGGGTTGTGCGTGTCGCAGGCCTCGTCAAGAACGCGCCGATTGAACTCGATCCAGCTCAGCTCACGGTTAAAGTAGGGCTGCATAGGCGAGGGGCTCTCCTTCTCCTCGATTGCATCAGCCGATCCCGATAACTCAGGGTACGCAGTCATGCAGCTTCCTCCGGCATCTCACAGCATCACCGCTCCTCTCAGTGCAGGGCGCTGCGCGCCAAATCGGGCCGTTTGCTTTATCGGATTGTAGTATTCGATGCCTGGCTAGTATAGCACGGAGTACGACTGATGGTATGATGAGTGCAGAGCACAGAACTGAGAACCGAGGAACGAAGGAACGAAGGAACTAGAGCGCCGACCATTCTGACTCCTGACTCCTCACTCTTGAAGGAGACGCAGATGAACATCACGATCGAATTTTGCATTCGCTGAAACTACACCGCTCGTGCCGCCAGTATGGCGGAGGCAATTCTCACGGGGTTACGCACGCGCATGGGCGTGCCGCATCCGATCGCGCAGATCACGCTTGTGCCCGGCGATGGCGGGCGCTTCGAGGTCAGTGCTGACGGCGACCTGCTCTATTCCAAGCTCGCCACCGGTGCTCACACCACCAACGAGCATGTGATCGAGCTGATCAAGGCGCGTGCCAATCGATAATGCCGTCGGGGGCATAGGCGATAAGCGGCTGGAGGTCGGGATCTGCGAGTTTCATACGCACAGGTTGGCTTGCGAGCAGCATGGGCACGCCGATCGCTCGCAACCACTCGCTATCGTCGTCGGCTGCGGTCGGGCGCACCGTGCCGCGCCCAACAATCACCGCGAGGTCACAGCGCTCAAAGCCAACGCCGTCTTGCAAGATGCTGTTAGTGTCGAGGCCGATGATCAGCGCGCTCACGCGGCGGTTGGCGAGCAGGGCCTGCGTCACCGCACGATCGGCCCCATCGCAGGTAACGGCGGCCATCCCAGCGCTCTCGATCTCCCGAAGGAGGCTTTGCATCGTTGGCGCGCGCGCACAATCGCCGGTAACCGCATAGATCGGGATGCGCCCGATGCGCTCCCAGGGCGGGGTGGCCGCACTGCGCTGCGGGTCGAGCTGCCAACTATGAACGCCATAGCCAAAGAGCAATTCGCCGTTCGGCAAGCGTGTCACGGGTACATCGCGCGCGTGCGCCTCGGCCATAAGCTGGAGCGTTGCCACCGGCAGCGCTGCGGCCCGACGGCGCTCTTGCAGCAGCACTAACGGCGTGTCGGCGTCCCATTCCTCCTGGCACAACTCGGCATTCATCCCCGCAACCACGTAACGCACCAGTTCGGAGCCCAGCTGCGGCGCATCGCAGACAAAATGGACGTGCAACAGTAGGTCGGTCGGCTCGGGTTGTACCGTGATCGATAGATAGGCGAGCATCATCCCAACCGACTGCGCGGCGTCTTTCAGCGCGGTTTTGAACCGGGCGCTATAATCCCACGGGCTGCGGATCTGCACCGCCACACCGGGATGCGGCCCGTAGATATTCGGCCCTTCAACTATCCGGCATTTGATAACATCGAGCATACCTGGGAGTATAGCGTATTTTGAGCAACGATGCTGATTTTGAAAGCAATTTGCAATCTTGCACCCCGTTACACGCTCCGTATGTTGCGCTCCTGCGCGCCGCGCTCGATGACGACGGCCTGCCGCAACGACGCACCCTTGATATCGGCTGTGGCACCGGGGCTAAGAGTCATTGGCTGGCCGAGCAGCTTGTCAGCAGTGGGCAGCTCATCGGTATGGACTGCGATCGGCGAGTGCTCGCTGCGGCTGCCAGACGCCACGGCGGCGCTGCACACATCTGGTTGTGCGGCGATGCCCTGGCCTTGCCCTGTGCCGATAGAAGCGTCGATCGCTGCTGGTGTATTGCCGCGCTGCATCTTTTTGGCGACGAGCAGCGCGCCTTACGCGAGATGCGCCGGGTGCTGCACATCGGCGGCACGGTGGTGGTGGTGCTTGTCGAGCGACGCTGGGTGCGCCTGCGCCATTGGCCTGCACCCGTCGTGGCAGCGGCATGTACCTGCCAGCTGGCACCCGCCGACGAGCTAGGCCGTGATCTGATGCAGCAGCTTGCAACGGCCGGGTTTGCTGGCGTCACATTACGCGCCTATGCTCTCGACATCGCCAACGACGACCCGCAGGCGGCAGCGCTTGCGCTCACGAACTGGTCTACGCTTGCGCCGCAACTGCCCGACGACGAGGCGCTGCATCGGGCGGGCGCTGCCAGCGAAGACAGCGCCGAAATCGAAGAGATCGCCGTGCTCTTCGCGCTGCGTGGGCATGTGGTTAATTGATCTACGCGCTTTTAAAGAAACGCACCAATTCGCGCACGTGATCAAGCACCTGGCCATCGGCGCTGATGCGCGCGACAGCTTGCTCGGCATCGCGCGCCAGTTGGCTATGCTCAGCGGCGTTGCTTGCGCGCAGCTCGTCGTGCAGCAGGCGCAGGCGCTCAATGCCCTGCTGAAGGTCGCGCAACTTGGCCGCACTCTGCGCCGCCACCGAGTCGGGCGCGCTGCGTCGGCAGCATATTCGAGCGTATCGAGCCGTGCAAGTGCCTCGTGTAAGCTTGTGCGCAGCGCCAACACATCTTCGCGCGGGTAGCGCACCTGCTGGCCGATAGTATGCAGGCGCTCGCTCACGTAGCTGTAGCCAGCCACTGCGGGGCGCAAGCCGGTGAGCAGCAGCGCCGCCGCCGAGGCCAGGTAGCCGATCGCGCTGATACCCGTGGCCGCCAGTGCATACAATGCCGCCGCCGAAGCCAGATGCAGCACAATGGCGATGATCAGCGCCCAGCGCACCCAGTGCTGCGCATAAGCTACATGGCTCTCTTCGACCTGCATGCCACGCCGCCGCGACGCAGCGGCTTCATCTAAGACATGGCGCGCGCCGAAAAAAATGTTCCAGGGAATAGTCACGATCACCAGTAGCCACCAGAACGTCGCCAGCCCGATAATCCAATCGATCAGCTGCCCACTCGGCATCCCCAGCCAGCGTAAGAGCCCGAACACCAGCAGACAGGTCACGCTCAGCCCGATTGCCCCGATGATGAACGCGCCAAAACTTTTATCGCTCATGGTTTCCTCCTCAGGGGGTATACGATTTAAGCATACGCGGCGAGGAGGAGAAGGACGGTGATCGAAAGGGGAACGCGAACCAGGGAACCAGGGAACCGAGAACCGAGAACCGAGAACCGAGAACCAGGGAACCAGGGAACCAGGGAACCAGAGACCCAGGGGATACACAGTGATGTATTAACAAGACGTACGCAGCGCCCACCCATGGCATGCCGAACGGCGCGCGTAGCGAAGTCAGGAATCTGCAGTGGAGCACAGCGTGAAACAATGCAGACCCCGCGCTGCGCTCGGGGTGACATGGCAGTTTGAGGCTGCGCACTGACGACCGCGTAACTTCTGTTGTTGAGAAAAGCAGATGGTGCACCATCTGCCAGTTGACACATGATGCGTGATGAGTCTGCACGGGCGTGGTCACGCATCACGCGTCACTGGTGCGTGGGGCAATCAACAATGTTTGCCCCCTGATTTAGTACCGCTGCAACGATGCAAGCGACGACCTCGGCCTGGGTAAGTGGATCGGTGTCGATCACCACGCTTGCCGCTGCTAAAAACGGTAGCGCGTGAAGAAAGTCGTTGTGAACTGATCGCAGAAAGGCCGGGTCTTTGGATGCACCGCGCGCTGCGTCGTGCTTAACGCGCTCAAGCGCGTGCTCGTATGAAAGCCGCAATGTAAAAAAATGGCGCACCACAGTTGACGGAATAGGAGCAACTAGGGCGTGCAATTGTTCGGCGGTGAAGAACTCGCCTTCTACGATCACGACCGACATATCAGCCTCGAACAGGGCATGAGCGAGCGCCGCCGCACCACGGCGTGCTCGTGTCCAGGTAGTTAGATCGCCGTAGCCATCTTGCTGGCGCACAAACCCGTACATCTGATCAAGATCGATCACGGCAACTGATACAGCGGGGCTTCGCAGTGCTTGTGCCAGTGCCACACTTGTGGTGCTTTTGCCAGCGCCAACAGGCCCAGTAAGCACGATGAGCAAGTGCTTTGTTCCTTTGTTTCTATGCTCTGTGCTCTTAGTTCTACACACCCTCTGTCGAAAAGCGTATCGGCGTAAAGCGCTCGGGGGCGTGGTTATCGTTCGAGCCGATCGGGTGCCACGACCAACCGGCGTGCTGGGTCTGGCCGTTGAGCTGCATTTTTTCGTAGCGTCCGAAGAAGATGCGCCACTCGTCGCCGTCCTGGGGCGGTAGCGAACGCCCGTCGGCCAGCCAGTGCATGCCAGACCAGGGAAAAGCCAATTCTACCGTCCAGCCTTTGTGCGGGCTGCTCAAATCGTTGAGCGTGCCGTCGATATGCACACCGACCCGCAGGCCGGGGAAGTCCCAGCCGGTGAAGGCCCAACGCGGGCCGCGCGGATGGCTGCCACGCCAGAAGTGCTCACCGACGCGGTCGTGGTTGCCGCCAAAAGAGAAGGTCTGCGGGTCGAGCAGATCGAACTCCGGAACATCGAAGCGCCCGCCGCGCGTATACGCATCGCGCCAGATAAAAAAGACCTCGTAGATCGTGCCGAGCGCGTTCAGTTCGAATTCGTAATAACAGTCGCCGCCGTCGATAAAAACCTCGACATCGTTCTCCAGAAAGATCAGCGAGTCGCGCGCGGTGAAATTTGCCTGTACAAATGGCTCTTCGAGCCAGAAACCGACATACAGCGCTTGTTCGTCCCAGAGCACCGCTGCCTGTGTGTCGTAAAGCCCCGGCGTGCCGCCGATCACATCGACAAAACGCGGCGAGCGCGGGGCGCGCTGCCATACATCCTCATCAAGGCGGCCGTCGATCGAAAGCGGCTCGTGAATATGATAGACTGTGTAGACCTTGGACATAAGCTTTCTCACATGATAGTAGTTACGTGGTCAACTTTGCTGAGAACTGACTTCACCATGTCATGCCGAACGCACATGAGGCATCTATACAATGACCACGCGCAATGACTATGCTAGGCGACGCTGCAGACTCCTCACTGCGCTGCGCTCCGTTCGGAATGACATGGCGGTACGGTGCGTACGGTCTGTCACAGGGACACGACAAACGTAATGCATGATCCGTGATGCGTGATTCGTCTGGATGGGCGTGGTCAGGAGACACGGTTCACGCCTGCATGGCGCAATCAAAAATGTTCGCATCCCTTAGTTCTCGGTTCTCGGTTCTCGGTTCTGTGCTCTGTGCTCTGTGCTCTAATAATGCCCGTGCTCGCGGGCGTAAAGCGCGAGCTGCACACGGTTATCGCAATTGAGCTTTTCGAGCAAATTGCGCATATGAACATGGACGGTGCGCACGAGATACCGAGCGCTACGGCGATCGCGTTGTTCGACATGCCGTGGGCCACCAGGCGCAGCACATCGCGCTCGCGCTCGGTGACGTTATCGAAGGGGTTGCGCCGCGTCGAGCGACCCATGCGGTTGAGCAGCCGCTGCGCCACGCGCGGGTGAAGCACCGTTTCGCCCTGCGCTACTGCTCGAATCGCCGCCAGCAACTCGCCGGTGGACGAGTCTTTAATCACGCAGCCGACAGCGCCGCTCTCCATCGCCGCAATTACCATATCGTCATCGATCACGCTCGTGAGCACCAGCACGCGGGCGTTTGGGCGGGCCTTGCGGATCAAAGGGAGGGCGGCAATACCATCGAGTTGTGGCATCACCAGATCGAGCAGCACTACATCGGGCTGTGTTGCTGCGGCGAGCAAGACGGCCTCTTCGCCATCTTGTGCCTCGCCCACTAAATCGAAATCGTCGTGGGCCAGCAACAGCGTACGTAAGCCTTGCCGCACGATCGGGTGATCGTCGGCGACTAAAACACGGATCAGATCCAGACTCATCACGAACCTCACTTGCTGCGCAGAGATGGTAACAGCCGCGCCGTCGCTTGCGGCGACGGCGCGGTAGGAGCGCGCAGGATGATCGTCGTTCCCGCACCCGGCGCGCTGGAAAGCTCCAACACGCCACCGATCTGCTCGATACGTTCGCGCATCGAGCTCAAACCCAGCCCGGCGGAATGAACACCGGGATCGAAGCCCCTGGCCCGTTTATCGCTGATCGTCTACCTGCGACATGATCAACATCTACCTGCACATCCACAGCGACGTCGGTCGCTCGGCTATGGCGCAGCACGTTGTTCAGCGCTTCCTGTGCTGCCCCGAAGAGCTGTGGCGTCTGCAAGCGATCGATCTCTTCTACCGGGCCACGGGCACTGAGGTGCGTGCGCATCTGAGCACGACCTTCAACCGCATCGAGGCGCTCGCGCAGCGCACCGACAAATCCAAGTCGATCGAGCTCCGGCGGACGCAGCTGATGGATCAGCAGCCGCATCTCTTTAAGAGCCTGGAGCGCGATCGACTCGACCTGGCCGAACCAGGCTTGCACATCGCCAGCGCGGCCCTTGGCGATCAAAGCCGCCCAGCCCGCAGCCAGCAAGTTCAAGCTGTACAGCGACTGGATCACCGAGTCGTGCAACTCGCGCGCCAGGCGCCGACGCTCGGCCTCGACACTGGCCGCCAGCGATTGGCGAAACAGGCGCGCATTATCGATGGCACCGGCGAGCAGGCCGGAGACGGTTTGCGCCAACTCGATCTCGCTCGGCGAGTACGTTGTTTTGCCCGCCGCGCCGCGTAGCGCCAGCAAGCCGATCAGTGTGCCGCTTGCAATCAGCGGCAGCACCATGCCCCCGCCCGCTTGTTGCTCATTAGTCGGTGCCGATTCGCCAGCGATCGGATCGAAATCCTGATCATTAAGCAGCACCGCCGCACGCCGCAGTACCGCGCGCCGCGCCGCCGCCGAAACACTGAGATCAACACGCGCGACTTCCAGATGAACTCCCGCCGCATCGGCCAGTGCCAAGCGCTCGAAGGCCGTGCCCTCGCTGGCACGCGACCAGATCAGCACGCGCTCGGCGTTAAACAGCTGTAGCAGCGTCGGCCCAATAGCGCGCAGGCCCTCGGGAAGATCCGTCCAGACCGTCAGCGTCTGTGCAATCTGATTGAGCGTCGCCAGCTCGCTTAGGCGTTGGCGCAAGAGCGCGTTCGCCTCCACCAGCGCCAGATCGGCTTCTTTGCGCGCGGTGATCTCCATGCTGACGCCGTTCCAGAGGATGAGGCCCTCGGGGAGCAGTTGCGGCACAGCGCGGTTATGAAACCAACCGTAGCTGCCATCGGCTTTGCGCACACGCATCTCGACATCGAACAGCGAGAGCGTGCGGCACGACTCGCGGTCGGCGGCGCGCACCCAGGCGCGATCGTCGGGCGCGGTGGCCTGTAAAAGCACCGCTACATCGGCGAGCACCGCGGCTGGCGTGATGCCGAGCAGCCGCTCGACACCAGCGCTGACATAGTTGAAGCCAATGTAGGAGCCGTCTCGCCGCTGCACCGCCTGGTACAGATAGCCATCGGGCAGGGTATCGCTAATTGTGCGCAGCAAAGCCTCACGGCGCTCGCTAGCGAGCTGCGCTTCTTTCTGGTGCGTGATATCGCGCGCCACGCCGAGGATCTGGCTCGGCTCGCCACGATCGTTGCGCGCAAACACCACTTCGCGGCCCAGCATCCAGCGCAGAGCACCGTCGCGCCCGCACAAACGATACTCGAGCTCGTCGATCGCGGCGTCGCCCATCAATGGGTAGCGCATGCGCATCGCAAAAACGTGCGTCGCATCCTCAACATAGACCAGGCGCGGCAGCAATTCAGCACCGAGCGCCTGCGCCTCCTCGGGCGTATACCCGACCAGGTCGAAAAGCGCACGATTGCAAAAAATGTTGCGGTCGGCGTCGAGATCGTAGACGTAGATAATGTCGGGGCTGGCGTCGGCCACCCGTTGAATAAAATGCTCGCGCGCCTGAAGCCGTCGACCGTGCCTTGCAGCAATTCCTGATTGCGGCGCAGCTCATCGGTACGCGCTGCGATCAACTCCTCTAGCTGATTGTTCACAGCATCGCGCTGTGCGAGAGCGGCACCGGCATCGTCAAGGCTGCGCGTCACGATCGAGAGCAAGGTGAGCAGCATGGCGGCGACCATAATCGCCATATAGACAACCACCAGCATACTGATCAGAATCGTTTGTGGCTCGACAACCCGCGCCGTCATCTGGGCGGGAATGACGATCAGGCCGCTGGCATAACCACCAAGAATGACGATCGGGATCAGGCATGCCAGTGCGGTTAGAATGATCGCCCAGCGCCGAGTTGCGAGCAACACGACGCCAAAGACAAGGTACAGCACATAGATACGCCCGGCCCCAACAAGGCCGAGGGTCAGCGTGGTGCCGATCGTCAGCGCAAAGCCGAGCACCAGCAGGCTGCCGGCACGCAAGCGATAGGCGCGCCCGCGAAACCAAGCCAACAGTGCAAGCGCGACCAAAACCAGGCTGATCGTCGCCGCCCAGGTGAAGCGCCCGCGCTGCACCGAGGTGACAAAATCCACCGTAATAAGGAGGAACAGCTAAAAAGAAAGCCGAGGCGCATCAGGCGATCGAGGGCTGCCAGACGCCAGCTTGCAAGCGTTGTCGCGGCGAAACTCGGGGTTGCGGGGCGTACGGGCACAGGGCTACTCATAACGTTATTGTACGGCGGCATACGGTAGGTTGATTATAGCCTCTTGGATAGTTTCGTAAATAATCTTGTCGCATATAATCAGGGCACACGATCTCTTGTAAGGAGAATACGACGATGAGAGCATGGCTCCGATGTGTGCTGGCCCTGACCATGATCGGGCTGAGCCTGGGTGCCGTTCGTGCAGTAGCGGCGCAGGGCGATGGCCTTTCGGCTGATGCGATCGGCAAGGAATGGTTCCTGGTGGAGCTGAAACCCGCCAGCGGCGACACTGTCGATGCGCTGGGCAGAGGCATCAGCATTACCTTCAACGCTGATGGCACAGCGAACGGTACGGACGGCTGCAACACGTTTAACACCGCCTACACCGCCGCCGCCGATGGCACCATGACGATCCAGCAGGGCGCGAGCACGCTTAAGGCGTGCGAGCAGGCGATAATGGATCTAGCGATGCAGTTTAACACCGCCATGACCGCTGTCACCGGCTATACGCTCACCGACGCTGGCTTCCTCGAGCTGAGCTTCGACGGCAGCGGTGTGCTGAAGTTTGGCCTGGCGAGCACGCCGGTGCCGTTGCCTGGCACCCTGCCGACGACAGGTGGCAGCCCAGATCTGAGCGGCTGGCTACTGCTGCTGGCCCTCGCCATCTTCGCCTGCGGCCTCGGGCTGCGTCGGCACCTAGCCTGACTCGTACATCGACGTGCTTTGTGGCCGGTC